>JANNZB010000434.1:0-7732 GCA_031410395.1 Novosphingobium sp. | reverse complement strand
CGGTGGTGCCCGAGGAATAGGTGACCAGCATGCCAAACTGTTCCAGCCGCTCCAGCCAGCTCTCGATTGTGGTAAGGCCGGTCAGGTCAATGCGCGAAAGATCGTGCGCGGTAAGTTTGTCCAGCCACTGGGTTAGCTTGGGGAAGTCGCGATTTTCGATGATCGACAGGGGGTAGTTCTTGAGCACGCGGTGGTCAAAGCAGGCGGGGAGCACGTCCTCGATTTTGTCGATGTGATCGACCCCCTGCCGGTCCGCCAACTTTTTCAGCGCCGGGACTTTATCGCGCATCCGCGCGAAATTGATCCGCACCGCCTCAAGCTGCAACTTCTCGCGCTCCTCGCGCGGGATCGCATAGAGGTCTTCAAAACGGCGATAGGTCCAGGAGCCGGGATTATCGGGCAGCAGGGATATGGACATCGTGACACCTTCCGGTTGAAAGGCGATTATGATCCATGTGTATCATAAGTCAAGCTGTTAGTGTTGCGGCGCAATCACCATTTTTTCGAGGAACCCGGCAACTTCCTTCGCGGAATAGTCATCGCGGCGCAGCAGCCACCAGCTGATGATGTCCACTGCGCCGCGCACGCCAAAATAAACGCGCAGTTCCAGCGGAATATCCTCGCGCCGCGCCCATTCACGCTCGGCGGTGTGACTAGCTTGCTGTGCAAATTTTTCCCGTAACACCGCGCCACCGCCGCGCGTCAGCAGGGTGACCCACAGCTTGCGGTGTGACTCGATATAATTGCACAGCGCCAGCGCTGCCCCGCTTTGGTCACGGCCAAACAGCAGCGGCATCGCCAGTGCCAGAAAGTCTGTTACTGCGTCGGATGAAAGATCCCGCAGAAGATCGTCCAACCCGGTGTAATGGCGAAAAAAAGTAGCATATCCGACCCCGGCCCGCGCGGTGAGTTCACGCACGCTGATCTCCTCAAGACCCTTGTCCTCAAGCAGCGCCAACAGCGCCGTAGCCAGCGCTTCGCGTGATTTGACCTTGCGCGCGTCCATGCTGCCCCGTGATTCGCGTGAATGCGAAGGGGACTGGGCTACACCTTCACCAGTTCATAGTCACCCGCCGCATCGACGCTCGCCTGCCAGCCCGGATAGACGACAATGGTGGTGAAAGTCTCCTCGATGATCGCAGGCGAGGCCACGGTGTGACCGGGCCGCAGGTCGCTGCCGAGGTAGATCGGAACCTCGCCGAAGCCCTGCCCAAGGTTTGCGCGTCGGGTTTTAGCCGGTGTGGGCAAAGATTGCGGCACGATTGCGCCATGATTAGCGACTGGGCTGGGCGTCACCACGTGGCTGGCGAGGCGGACGCCGGTGATTTCGGGCACTTCATGGTCGCGAATATGGTGGTATTCTGCCATGTGGCGGGCGTTGAAAGCGGCAATGGCTCTGTCACCCAAGGTGCTGTCAATGAACGATAAATCTCCCAATTTTCCTTCGGACGCGATGTCGAAAGTCAGCGAGAAATTTTGCCCGGCATAGCGCATGTTGACCCGGTAGCTGGTGACCACCAAATTTGCCGCATAACCCGCTGCAACGAAATAGCTTTCTGCCCTCGCACCGAGTTCACCCCACAGGGCGCGTAACTTGTCCAGATCAAGCGCATCGGCCTTGGCAAGCAGCGATCGCTCCTCATCAATCGCCAGGTCTGCGACCAGTGTTCCGAGCGCCGAAAAGGTCGGACTTGCCTTTGGAACCAATACCTTGCTGATCCCCAAATCCTCCGCCTGAATGGCCGCGAAGGCCGGGCCATTGCCGCCATAGGCGAGCATCACCAGGTCCTTTGGATCGACCCCCTTGCCCGCAGTCGTCCGCCGCACACCCTGGCTCATGTTGGCGTTGACCACCCGCCAGCAATCGAAGGCGGCCTGCTCCGCGCTGGTTCCCAACTCGGTGCCAATCGCGGCAAAAGCCTCTTCGATTCCAGCATGTTGCAAGCGAAAACTGCCACCGGCAAAGCCTTCGTCGGTTGACAGAATTCCGAGCATGACCAGCGCATCGGTTACCGTCGGATCAGTCCCACCGCGCCCATAAGCCATCGGTCCCGGCACCGATCCTGCCGACTTGGGACCCACCTGCAACGCCCCTGCCACAACAGAGCAAACCGATCCCCCGCCCGCGCCGAGCGTCTCCACCTTCACCATCGGCACCCCGATCAGATAGCGGTGGTGCATGTTCCATCCGGCGTCGGCAGGCGCGGCACCGTCAATCACCAAACTCATGTCATAAGAGGTGCCGCCCATATCGACACACAGCAGGTTCGGATGCCCCTTGGCCTTGCCGACATGCGCTGATCCGATCACCCCGCCCGCAGGCCCAGAAGCAAGCACGCGGATGGGAGAGCCGGCGATGTAATCAACGCTCATCACCCCGCCGCTGGCCTGCATGACCATCAGTTGTTGCGTATAACCGCCATCGCGCAGCCGGGTGACGAGGCTTTCAAGATAGGCGGTAACGCGCGGCGCAACGAAGGCGTTAACCACCGTGGTGCTGGTCCGGTCATATTCGGGTGCGCGCGGCAGAACTTCGTGGCTGAGCGATATGGCAACACCGGGCAATTCCTCGGCGGCGATTTCGCGGATGCGCAGTTCGTGCGCCGGATTCACATGAGCAAACAGCAGCGAGACCGCGAGCGATTCAACGCCTTGTTTGCGCAACCGCCCGCAGGCCTCACGGACGTTCGCCTCGTCCAACGGCTTGTGCACCGAGCCATCGTGGAGGACGCGTTCCGCCACAGTGCGGCGGCGGCGGCGCGGCGTTATCTGCACCGGCGGTTCTAAACGAACATCCCAGATATCCTCCTTAAACCCGCGCCGGTATTCGATTTCATCGCGAAAGCCTTCGGTGGTGATCAGCCCCGTCAGCGCGCCGTTCATTTCGATGAGCGTGTTGTCGGCCACCGTGGTGCCGTGGACGATGGCATCGCAAAGCGAGAGGAAGGTTCGGAGATCCAGGCCCTCAATCTGAGCCAGTTTACCCAGCCCTTCCATCACGCCGATTGACCGGTCCACTGGTGTGGAGAGGTTCTTGTGCAGGATCACTGCGCCATCTTTGAGAAGCGCAAAATCGGTGAAGGTGCCGCCGATGTCTATGCCGACGCGGTAACCTGTGGCGCGATAGGTCATACGGCGGCCCCCATCTCAGCCCGCAGCGCCGCTGTTGCCGCAACATCCACAACCAGATCATAGTCATCTAGACTGCCCGTCAACACCACGCCATACTTCTCCCGCGCCGCGCCAAGGCTGACGTACTCGTCGAGCACATCCTCCTTCACCGCCTCAGGATCACGCAGCATGGCGCGGCCGAAACCTGCCCCACCGCCATGTTGGTAAGCGATCACTGCCCCCTCCGGCAGATTGGCCTGCGCGGTGCGTTCGATCTTGTATTGCCCCGGCGAACCCCATTCGAAATGGTTAGTATAAGGGATAGCATCATCGCCCCCGCACATTCCGCGCAAGGGGTGATCGGCGGAAACCATCCATGCCATTGCCATCGTCGGGCCGAGCACCTGCTTGACGTTCAGGCTGCCGGGCGATCCCCGCCACTGCCCTGCGCCGCCGCCGTCAGTGGTCATCTCGCGGCTGATGTTGAGGATCGGAAAGCGCGCTTCGGCGTCCTCGGCTTCGGACAGGATCAGGTTGCCAAGGCTGGCCGGGCAGGAACCCCAGCCGTCGATGCCCTGCACGCCCGAGCTATCCATTGACCGGCAATCGACCCCCTGATCCATCCACATTCCTGCCGCATTGAATCCGATCACCGCATTGGGCATGCCGATCTTGTAAAGCTGCGGCTGCGCGCGTTCGGGGACGACTGCGCTAAGCGCGATGCACACCGCCTCGGTAATTTCGCAAGCCGGATGGAAGCTACCCAATGCGGCCGGCTTGTTCGCCGGCGGCTGCGCGATGCAGCCTTCGGGGATGATGATCTCCACCGCGTTGAACACGCCTTCGTTCTTGACGATGCCGGGATCGACCATCGCCACCACCTGCGTCATCACGTAGGAGCGGCTGTTGGCGAAGGTGTTCCACACGCCCACCAGCTCCTGCCGGTCATCGCAGCCGGTAAGATCGACGGTGAGGTGATCGCCCGCGACCGTGCAAGTGACATGGACCTTTACGTCCTTGGTGCCCAGCGTATCGGCGTCGATCAGCACTGTAGCTTGGTAAGCGCCATCGGGCCATGCGGCGAACGCGGCTTTCATCCGCGCTTCGGTGTGGGCAATCGAATGGTTGATTGCGCCCTTGATGACATCAGCGCCGTGGCCAGCGATGAGCTTTTCCAGCCGCGCCGCTGCGCCCTGCACTCCGCCAATCATCGCCGAAAGGTCGCCCGCAATGGTGGCGAAGCGGTTGTTGCGCACCACCATATCGAACACGTCTTTGCGCCGCACACCCCGATGCACGAGCTTGACGCAAGGGAACTGCACGCCTTCGGTGAACACGTCGGTGGCTTCGAGCGTGAAGCCGCCGGGGTCTTTGCCCCCAGTATCGCCCTGATGCGCCTGCAAAGAGATGAACAGGATCAACTCGCCATCTCCTGCATATACCGGCGAATAGACGCAGTAATCGGGCAGATGGCCGCCGCCATGATCAGGATCGTTGGACAGCAGCACGTCGCCGGGGCCGATGTCATAGTCCACGATGTTCATCAGCGCCCAGCGAACCATCATCTGGTTCACAAAGGTCAGTTGCGGGGTGCCGATTGCACCCATTGCCAGCCGCCCGTTAGCATCAACAATCGCGGCGTTGCGCTCGTTCGATGAATTGATGATCGGCGATGATGCCGCGCGGCCAAGATGCGTCGCCGCCTCAAAGCACACCGTTTCAAACGCGCCACGGATGATGTCGGCGGTGACGGCGTCGATGGCCGCCGCGCCGGGGAGTGGTTCGCGCCGCGCGGCAAGTTTGCGGTTCAGTTCGAAGGACACGGGCGCTGCTCTCCTTAAATTTGCCGCAGGATAAGCGCTGCGCCGCAAAACATGCTCAACAGTGCGTGCGCGGACATGTGCAGCAGATGAAAGCCGCTAGACGCCAAAATGCTGGCGATAAAAGGCAAAACGCGCGCGCAGTTCTTCTTTGTCGAGCCCGTAATCGGCAGGGTCAATCGTCCGCCTGCCGTGCCTGTCCGGTGGAGTTTCAGCCCGCCAACGCTCCATCCCGGCACGCGCTTCGGGGGTCAATTCCTCACCTAGCCAAGCGTAAAGCGCTTCAATCGAAGGCCAGGGATCGCGCTGAAATTCTGCGAATTTGACATCGAAGAACTTTGCATCGTGGCCAGAATTGCGAAACGCAATCACCCGGTTCATGCCCAGTTCGCAATATTCGATGTTCACCGCGCCGAGCCATGACTTGTCAACGATGGAGGTGAATGGCTTGGTATATTCGTAGTATAGATCGGCAACCGAAGGAATTACATCAGCCGGATCGCGGTGTGTCATCCAATACCGCGCATCGGGGAACACCGCATCCAGATCATCGATCCACAGGATGTGGCTGGGGTTTTTGAGCCGCCAATGGGTGTGTGGTCCGCGTACTGAAGGGCAGCGCCATTGGAGCAACTTAAGCACTCGCTTCAGCCAATGATATGTGGGCTTTAGATCAGCTTCATTATGCAACCACTCAGCATATGATGGCACCTGATGCATCGCCTGAAAGATTTGCGCTTTGAAATCCATTCCCATGATTAACTGGCATTCAGTGGGCGAAGTCGCGGTGCTGGGCAGCATTTGCTTGGCGCGCGGAAAGCGTTCATCGCGCAGTTTCATCGATGCTTCGGCAAGCGCGATGCGCGGATCGTTATCGTAGGTCGCACTTTCCGGCGGTGGGCAAATTTGCAGCGGCTCCCATGTCCGCAAAGTCCGCACGTGCGGGTCCTCACCCAGCATGCACGAAAACGCGGTCGATCCGGTTCGCGGCAAACCAAATCCGATCAAAGGCGCGACGATCTCCTCAAATTCAATCTCGGGGTGGCGGACGAACCAGTCCTCAATCTCAAGCCTCTGACGCAGCAGATCAACCACCATACCATCGAACACGGCAGCGCCCATTTCAATATGGTTCGCTTCGGCTTCAGCGGAATGGACCAACCGCAACAGGCCTTCCTGCCAGCCTTCGGCTCCGAACTCATTGAGCCCGGAGGCGACTTTTGCACGCTCGATCAGTGCATCAACGCGGTTCATTCGATTCTCCCGGACTTGCTCTGCCTCGCAGCATAGCGCAATCAGCCGGACACTATGAGCGGCCCCGACAATATCGCAACACCGATCCTGCTTGCTGTACTGGGCGCGGGAAGATCGAGCCGATTTGGCGCGAACAAGCTGGCTTCGGTTTGCGCTGGCAAGCCATTGGGGCAATGGGCGCTGGAGGCGGCGATAAGGACAGGTTTGCCGATGATCTGGATTGCCGGGGATGCCGCGCCCGGCTTCATCGGCGATACAGAAGTTGTGCTGAACCTGCGCTCGATCGAGGGAATCGGCACATCGGTGGCGCTGGCCGCGAGGTTCGCCGCCGAGCGTGGGGCATCGGCGTTGCTGGTCACGCTTGCTGACATGCCGCTAGTGAGCACCGCGCTGCTGGGCCGCTTGGTCGATGCCGGCGCGCCCGCCGCCTGCCTGCACGCTGACGGTCGGCCCGGCGTTCCGGCTCTGCTCCCCGCTTCGGCCTTTGGCGCACTCATGGCCTTGTCAGGCGATCAAGGCGCCGGCCGGATTATTGCAGGTCTGGAAGGACTGTCGATCATCGAATGCGGCAGTGGCGCGTTGCTAGATGTCGATACGCCGCAAGCGTTGGCTGTGGCAGAGCTGGCTTTAACTACTGAAATCCCAAACACTTCGTCATCCTGAACTTGTTTCAGGTTCCATTTTTCCTGGGACACGGTTCACGAGAAAGGGAGCTATAGAGTGTCCGGAATAGACGGCTGCGCCGTTGCGCATTATTCTTTAGCTTCGGCGTGAGGTGCCTGATGGATCCTGAAACAAGTTCAGGATGACGGGTTTTTTGGTGTGAGCAAGCGGTATCATTAGTCCGCCAGCAACCGAACCGGCGCCCCGCGCCCTTCCATCATCAGCGCCAGATTGCGATGCAGGTTGATCACCTTCTGCTCCTGATGCGGGTTGGGCATTGGTCCGCGGAAGCCGCTGCTTTTCATGCCTTTCTGGACGAATTCCATATTTGAGAAATCCTGCGCCAGCACTGATCCCCAGTTCTCGCCCGTCGGCTCGGCATGAGCCCATGTCGTCTCGGGCACTTCGCCTTCGGGGAAGCGTTCGAGCGCATAGCTTTCGAACACGCACTGGTTCGGATCATCGCCAAACGGCCGCACACGATAGCATAGCGCGAAAGTGACACCGTGGAGGATATTTTGATTGGGAAACAGCCCCCAAGCGAGGCCTGCCTCGGCCATAATCTCGCCCGGGATTTCCGGCCAGACCACTCCGCGCGCCGCATCATCCTTCTTTGCCGAGGCCATCCAATGGGCGATAACCTCGCCTGGCGGAGTGCCCTCAGGCAGCTCATCAACCAGCCGGCTCGCGGCCTTGACCAGCGTTTCGGTTGAGGCGGCGAAATTCACAGTCTCATAGTTTTCGCGGATCAGCTCATAGGTCGAGCTGCGCGGATCATCGCCCTTGCCTGCGCGTGTAGTCCCCGATGCCTCGTTCATCTTGAACTCGGTTTCACGCGTGTCGTAGCTCGAAACCGAATGCCAGCCATACTGCTTTGAAAGCGC
>JANNZB010000433.1:0-2103 GCA_031410395.1 Novosphingobium sp. | reverse complement strand
CGCTTCGAGCGCTTCGTTGAATTTTTTGACCAAAACCGGATCGCTGATCTTGTGCATGACCAAGGCCCATTGGCCTTGGGCAAAAAACTGCGCTGCGGCTATGTCGTCCCAACGTGGAGGGGATGCTTTGGCGTTTGCCCAGTAACGGAAGCCCGCATAGTCGAGCAAGCCAACCTGAACCGGAATATTACCTTCGCCGTCCGATGCCGTAATCATCGTTCGGTAAGCTTCCATCGAAGCCAGCGCAGTGTCTGCCGCTACACCCGATTTCACCGCAGCGTCGATCTTTGCCAGTTTTTCAGCAATAGTTGCGGCCTCGTTAGGGTCGAGAGCCGCCTTTGCGGCCTCGGATTCGCGGTGCGCCAGCGCCAGCGCGCCAGCTGTAGCCTGCGCGCCACTGAACGCGGCTTCGGTCAGGTTCTCAAACCGCTCGGCAGCGGCCAGGATGATTTTGCGGTCGGCCTCCGGGCGAACCGCGGGCGTGCTGGTGACGACGATGGGCTCGGGCGGCTTGCTCATTTTCGCGGAATTATCGGCGGGGGATTTGTTGCAAGCAGGTGTTACCAGCAAGGCGAATGATGACAAAACGATCAGCACCGCGGTTTGCGAGAGCTTCATGGTATTCTCCAATTGCCCCACCCCGGCACCCTGCTGCGCCAGTTTCATTCTTCTTGCAAGCGCAGCGCAACCTCATTCATGAACCGGGTATCGTCGCCTTTTGCCAGCCACGCGGCTTCGGCTGAAACAGCGCCAAGCAAGGCCGCAAGATCATCAATTTCGTTTTTGGCATAGTTGCCGAGCACATAGCCGGCCACGCGATCCTTGTGGCCCGGATGGCCAATGCCTAGCCGCACCCGGCGAAAATCTGCTCCGCAATGCTGATCGATCGAGCGCAGGCCATTATGTCCGGCAGTGCCGCCGCCCTGTTTCACCTTTATCTTGAGCGGGGCGAGATCAAGTTCGTCATGGAAAACTGTAAGCGCATCAGTTTCGAGTTTGTAGAACCGCAGGGCTTCTCCTACAGCGCGGCCGCTTTCATTCATGAATGTTGCAGGCTTGAGCAGCAGCACTTTTTCAGGGCCGATGCGGCCCTCTTGCAGCCAGCCCGAGAACTTCTTCAGGACCGGGCCGAACGACCACATGTCCGCCAGTATGTCCGCGACCATGAAGCCGACATTGTGCCGGTGCATGGCATATTGCGGTCCGGGATTACCAAGGCCGACCCAGAGTTGCACTTCAATCTCCCAGCTGGCCAAAGCCAAAGAAAAACCGGGCCGCATTGCTGCAGCCCGGTTTTACATGGAGCAACATAGCCGCCCCGGTCAACCAAATGGCCCTATGAAGGCTCTTCTGTCTTAGCGTCTTCTTCGCTGCGCAGGCCCGAAGGTGCTACGATGGTGGCGATCGTGAAGTCACGGTCAGTGATGCCAGATTCGGCGCCTTCAGGCAGATTGACGTGACTGATGTGGATCGATGCGCCGATTTCAAGGCCGGTGACGTCGATCTGCACTTCTTCAGGGATCCGCTCAGGATCGCAGATCAGATCAATATCATGGCGCACGATGTTGAGCACCGCGCCGCGCTTCAGGCCGGGCGAATCGAGTTCATTGATGAACACCACTGGCACATTGACATGAACCTTGTGGTCCTTTGAAACGCGCAGAAAATCTGCATGCAGTGGACGTTCGGAAACAGGGTGGAAGGCGACGTCCTTCGGGAGCGTACGCACTTTTTTGCCGCCGACTTCAATCTCGACAATCGAGTTGAGGAAGTGGCCGGTGCCAAGCTGGCGGCGCAGTTCCTTTTCTTCGACGTGGATCGACAGCGGTTCTTCTTTGCCGCCATATACAACGGCGGGGACGCGGCCTTCGCGACGCAGTGCACGGGAGGCTCCCTTGCCAGCCCGTTCGCGCGTCTCAGCCGGCAGAGTAAGCGTATCGCTCATAATTCTAGCCTTTCTGATTCGGTTTGATCACATTTCGCACACACGCCTCCAGGGATGACCATACATGCGAAGCGCGGGCCGTTAGCGGGGATGCTCCGGAAAAGCAAGGTTACTGAACCCGCGTGACCTTCCACCCGTGCGCGGTCATAATCGCTGGA
>JANNZB010000432.1:0-3902 GCA_031410395.1 Novosphingobium sp. | reverse complement strand
CAAGCTGATGGCGGCGTTCAAGGAGTTCGTTGAAAAACCGCTGTCGCTGGTGGCGTGATGAGTCTCGAGTCCCCACGCGACAAAATCATCTATCAAGGGATCGTACCAATCGCAGGCGCGGTTCTGGGGGCTGTGCTAGCTGCGTGGTATCAATCCTCCCAGCTTGATCAAAGTCAGCTTGGAGACATTGCAGCGTTGATAAAGAATCCATCATTAAATCCTCAGCAAAAACTCCAAGCTCTAGAAATTTATAAGGAAATTACAGATCGTCCCTGGGCGATTTTAAGATCCACGATTTCTACAATTTCGCTTTTCTTGGGCACCATATCTGTCGGCATTGTCTATCGTCTGATGAATCCTCGTTAAATGGAGTGGAGTGAAAGTCAGATGTCTAGGCTCACCCGCGATCCCGCCATCCGCGTAACCGCCATGCCGGCGGATACCAATGCCAATGGCGATATTTTTGGCGGCTGGCTGATGGGGCAGATGGACATGGGTGCGGGGCTTGTCGCTGCGCGGATCGCGCGGGGACGAGTTGCCACGGTGGCGATGGACGGGATGCAGTTTCTGTTTCCGGTCAATGTCGGCGACGAGGTTTCGGTTTATTGCGAGGTGGCAAAGACTGGTCGGACTTCGATTACTGTCGCGACCGAAGCTTGGCGGCGGCATCGATTTGAAGAAACGGCGATCAAGGTGACTGCGGCAGTGTTCACCTTTGTTGCGATTGATGACAGCGGGCGGCCTCGGCTGATCGTACAGGAGTAAGTTCTAGTGGCTGAAGCATATGACCTCATCGTTCTCGGTTCTGGCCCCGGCGGCTATGTCGCGGCGATACGCGCAGCGCAGCTGGGGCTGAAGGTCGCGATAGTTGAGCGTGAGAACCTTGGCGGCATCTGCCTTAACTGGGGCTGCATCCCGACCAAGGCGCTGCTGCGTTCAGCCGAAGTGTTTCACCAGATGAAGAACGCCAGCGCCTATGGTCTTTCGGTGGACAACGTCACGGCTGATCTTGCCGCCGTGGTTACTCGGTCGCGCGGGGTAGCGAAGCAGCTTAATCAGGGGATCGGCCACCTGATGAAGAAAAACAAGATCGCGGTGCACATGGGGCAGGGCAAGCTAACCGCTCCGGGAAAGCTGGAAGTGACCAGTGATAAGGGCACCGAAACACTGGACGCCAAACACATCATCATCGCCACTGGTGCCCGCGCACGCGATCTGCCCAAGGCCAAGGCCGATGGAAAACGCATCTGGACCTATCGCCACGCGATGGTCCCGACAGAACTACCGAGCAAACTTCTGGTGATCGGATCGGGCGCGATTGGCATCGAGTTTGCCAGTTTCTACAACGATCTTGGTTCTGACGTGACCGTGGTTGAAATGATGGACCGCGTGGTGCCGGTTGAGGATGCGGATGTTTCCGCATTCCTTGAAAAAGCGCTCAAGAAGCAGGGAATGAAGATCCTCACCCAGGCCAACGTCGGCGCGATTGAAGTGGGCGAAAAGGCGGTCAAGGTCACGATCAAGGACAGCGCCGGCAAGGAAGAAACCACCGATTACAGCCATGTTATCGTCGCTATCGGCATTGTGCCGAACCTTGAAAACATCGGGCTTGAAGACCTCAACATCGAACCCGACAAGCGCTTTCACATAAAGACTGATCCCTATGGCCGGACAAATGTGAAAGGCGTTTGGGCGATTGGCGATTGCACCGATGGCCCCTGGCTAGCGCACAAGGCAAGCCACGAGGGCGTTACTGCTGCCGAGGCTATCGCGCAGGAATTGGGTAACGCAACGGTACACCCACACCCGCTCGATCGCGGCAACATTCCGGGCTGCACCTATTGCCATCCGCAGATTGCCTCGGTCGGAATGACCGAGGCCAAGGCCAGGGAAGCCGGGCACGAATTGAAGGTCGGCAATTTCCCGTTCATCGGAAACGGCAAAGCCATTGCGCTGGGCGAGGCCGAGGGTTTCATCAAGACGGTGTTTGACGCCAAGACCGGCGAACTGCTCGGCGCGCACATGATCGGCGCAGAAGTTACCGAGCTGATTCAGGGCTATGTCGTGGGCAAAACGTTAGAAACCACCGAAGCTGAACTGATGCAGACCGTATTTCCGCACCCTACGCTAAGCGAAATGATGCACGAATCAGTGCTCGCCGCCTATGGCCGCGTGATCCATATGTGACGAGGCAGGTGAGGGAATGGCTCAGCGGTTAAGCTGCGATTGCCGAACAATGTGCTCATATACCGGCGGATAGAGCCGGTGAGTGAATTCGCAGCCAATCCAGTTCTCGCGCTTCCAGCGCAGATGGCTGACCAGCATTTCAAGCCCCGGAATGCGGATGTTCAGCGGATTGCGTTCATCGAGGCCGGGACGCCAATCGATGCGGAAGCCGGTTTCAGAAATGTCATGGAGCGTCACCCGCGCCCACGGCCGCATGCCCTGACGTATCTCGCACGTCAGTGTGACATCTGATCGCGAAGGACGGCTGTCTGGCGCCGCGTTATCGTCTGAATCGTCGGAACTGACCACGATTGCCTCCAATCTATGGTGCTCATGATAGACGTTCGCAGTTAAAGCTCCTTTAGGGCCAACAGTGGAAATTTGCTTAATTTACGCCCCGTTTACCCTGCCACTTAACTTTGCCGCGCACCGACCGGTCTTGCTGGTATCGGCAGTCCGGAATGGTCTGGACTTGCTGCAAGGGTGGCCATTCGGGGGGTTTTACCATGACTGTCATCAACACCAATATCAGCGCCATGCGCGCTGCCAATGCTTCAAGTTCCGCCGCGCTGATGCAGGGCACGGCCATGCAACGCCTGTCCACCGGCAAGCGTATCAATTCGGCGAAGGACGATGCCGCCGGGCTGGCAATCTCAACCAGCATGACATCGCAGATAACCGGCATGAACCAGGGTGTCCGCAATGCAAATGACGGAATAAGCCTTGCCCAGACTGCTGAGGGCGCGCTTAACGAAGTCACAAACATGGTCCAACGTGTGCGTGAGCTGGCGGTGCAATCAGCCTCTGGCACTTATCAAGCGGCAGACCGGGCCAATATGCAACAGGAAGTTGACGCCCTGCAATCACAGGTGTCCAGCGTTCTTGCCAATACCAAGTTCAATGGAGTGGCGCTGTTCAGCACCACGGCTGGCACCGACAAAACCTTTGTCATCCAGGCTGGCGCAAATGCCGCAGACGCGGTGACGATCACCAGCACCGCTATCGATGGAACGAAGATCACGGCAGCGGCTCTAAAAGTTGATACCGCAGCCAACGCCCTGACCACTATGGCCAATGTTGATCTTGCGCTGACCGATGTAGCCGCCACCAATGCCTCGCTCGGCGGCGGTGAAAGCATGCTTCAATCGGCGATCAATAACCTGACATCCAATGCAACAAATCTGTCAGACGCGCGCAGCCGGATCATGGATACCGATTATTCGGCGGAAACCACGGCACTCGCAAAGGCGCAAATCCTCAGTCAGGCATCAACAGCGATGATCGCGCAATCCAATCAGGCGCAGCAAAACGTTTTGACGCTGCTGCGGTAATATGAACGACCCTTCGAACGGGACGCCCGGTGGCCTTCGGCTACCGGGTGGTTCGTGAATGGGGGTGCCCATATCGCGAGGCGGCGAAGTGGCGGACAGGGTGTCCGCATAACTTGTGATCAGTCTCGTTCTTTCACAGTCTCTAAATCAATAACATACCGAGGAAATATTGGACAAAATTTCCACTGTCGTTCTTTGACCGCCTCTTGCGTTCGTGGGCAATCGCATTATTATCGTGGGCAACGTTATGGGCAAAGGAACTGTCCGCCATGCCTCGCAAGTTACACAACGCCCTTAATCCGATTGCCGTTAAGAACGCTGGACCCGGACGCCATGCCGATGGCG
>JANNZB010000431.1:0-12084 GCA_031410395.1 Novosphingobium sp. | reverse complement strand
CGATCAGCACGCTCTTGAGGCTTTGGCTAAAGGATCGCACGAACACGATGAGATCGGCGAACTCACCCGCCATAGCGCCGAAGCGCTCGCTCATCTCAAGCACATGGTCAACGCGCACCGCGAAACCACCGATCAGGTGGCGCATGAATTGCGCACGCCGCTGATGCATCTCGATTCGAGGCTGGTGAAGGCGATCAAGACCGCCGAGAGCGAAGAAAACCAGCACCTGCTCACCGATGCGCGCGGCGAAATTCGCCATGTTATCGCCCTGCTCGAATCACTGCTCGACATCGCTACCAGCGAAGCGCGCAAGGGTGACCGGCTCGGCCTGTCGCCGGTTAATCTCAGTGCGCTCGTTGGCCGGATTGCCGACCTCTATTCGGATAGCGCGGAAGAAAGCGGACACGCCTTCCAGCGTTCGATCATGCCGGGGATCGTGTTTCAGGGAGAGGAGATGCAGTTCACCCGCCTGATCACCAACCTGCTCGATAATGCGTTCAAATACGTGCCGAAAGGCGGAACCGTTCGGCTGGCTCTGGAACAAGGCCCGGTGCTGACCGTGTCCGACAATGGCCCGGGCGTTGCTGAGGGAGATCGTGATGCGATTTTTGATCGGTTTCGCCGCGGTCGCAACAGTTCGGCGATGCCGAACGAGGGCCAGCCCAGTGTTGGCCACAGCGCCGGGCTGGGCCTTGCCCTGGCGCGTGCAATTGCCGAACGTCACCGCCTTACCCTCACCCTGGCGCCATCTGCAAAGGGCGCGTCTTTTGTTGTCGCACCGGAGTCACCACGATGAAAAATGATCGCTTTTCGCCCAAAGTCCTGATCCTTGCTGGTCTGGCCTGCGCGGCGCTTCCCGCGACGGCCGCCGATGCCCCCAACGCGGTTATGCGGCTGGCGAGCGCGATGTCAGCCGCTGCAGATGCCGAGGCTAACGGTAACAAAAAGGCGCTGGCCAATGCCGTACGCATCATTGACGCTTCGGGGTCGCATCCAATCGAAGCGTCAGAACATGATCCACTGCCGACATGGCGCTCAGCGGCGGCTGGCGGCGGAACGCCGCCCTATCGTGGCCGGCCATTGGGGCCCGGATACCGCAGCGGCACCATCGATCAGGGCGGGCACGATTCGTTCAGTCAGCTGTTCCTTTCGGGCAATTCGGCAACCATCGCGCTGTCCGCGCCCACCGGTGACAGGCTGGCACTTCGCGTACTCGATCCGCAGGCGAAGCTGATCTGCGAAGACGGGAGCGGGCGTGGGGGCCTGTGCAAATGGGTGCCGCTTTTCACCCAGCGCTACACGATTGAGGTCGCCAACATCGGCAAGGGCGATGCGCGCTATTTCCTCGTAGTGCAGTGATTTAGGCGCGCCGGCTGCCACATATACCGCTTGCCAAGACGATCTGATCACCGGCAAGGAAGCGCCGATTGATGTGAGCAAGGTGGCCGTGAACATGTTCGATTGCTTCGTGATGATCGGTGCGCTGGCGCGCAGCCTTTTGGCGCAGGGTGGCGGTCTATGAAGCGGCACATCGCCGGACGGGCGCTCAATCTGATTGGCCTTGGCTGCATGGGGTTGAGCCACGGCTATGGCGCCTCGCTTTCGCGCAAGGACGGTGTTCGATTGCTCAATGCTGCGCTTGATCTGGGCTATGATCATTTTGACACCGCGAATATCTATGGTGCGGGCGGCAATGAAGAACTGATCGGCGAGGCCATTGCTCACCGCCGCGACGAATATTTCCTCGCCTCCAAAACCGGCATTCTGTTGAACGGCCCCAAACGCGGCACCGATTGCCACCCAGATTCAATTCTCGCATCGCTCGATGAAACTTTGGCCCGGCTAAAGACCGATCACCTTGATCTCTTTTATATGCACCGGTTCGATTACACGGTGCCAATCGCCGATTCAGTCGGCGCCATGGTGCGGGCGATAGAGGCGGGCAAGATCAGGTCTTACGGCGTTTCGGAATGGTCATCGGCGCATATTCGTGCCGCGCACGCGGTTCATCCCGTCGCCGCTGTGCAAACCGAGTTTTCTCTCTGGACGCGCGTTGTTGAACTTGGCGTGCTAGCAACTACCCGCGACTTGGGCATCGCGCTGGTTGCGTTCTCGCCAGTCGGACGCGGCGCGTTCGGCGGGTTGTGCAGGGATACCGCTACGCTAGCCGAGACCGATATTCGCTTCCGGATGCCGCGCTTCAATGCAGAAAACTGGCCGAAAAATCTGGCGCTGGTTGATCAGCTGGCAAAACTCGCTGCGCCGCACGGGCTCACCCCAGCCCAGCTGGCGCTTGCCTGGGTGCTCGCGCAGGGCGAGCATGTTCATGCCATTCCGGGAACCACAAAGCTCGATCATCTTGCCGACAATCTTGCTGTATCAACCCGCGCTGTGCCTGCGGACCTGCTGGGCGCGTCGGCCGCGCTGATCAACCAGCACACGGTTTCGGGTCACCGCTATGCTGAAATCATGCGCGCAACGATTGATACCGAGGATTTCGACTAGAGTTGCCCAATGGCCATCGGACTGGTGCCCGCGATTGCGCATGACCTTAACCGGCTTCCTTTAGCAGATCGGTTGTCTCCGCGCTCGCCCAGTCACGCGGTCCGGAAATGCGCCAGACTTCTTTGCCCTGTGCATCATAAAGAACCGATGTCGGCAGATCCCCGGCGTTGAACTGGCTGATCAATTCGTTATCAGGATCGAGCCAAGGCTCGAGCGCCTTGATCCCGTGATCCGTGAGGAACGGCGCGACCTTTTCGGTTTTTGTTGTGTCCTGGCTGACGGTGAGTACGCGCAGCTTGCCCGCGGCGGCAATCGCATCAAGCTGCGGCAATTCAGCGATGCACGGCGCACACCAGGTTGCCCACAGGTTGATCAGCAGCGGTTTGCCCTTGAGACTGGCGAGGGTGATCGTTTTGCCCGCAGCGTCCGAAAGCTTGAATTCGGGCATCGCGCTACCCTTATGGCTGCGATCTATAGCGCCGGGAACCACTTCACCCGCAGCAGCGTTCGACGACGCTTCCGGTTGCGTGGCCTTGCCACTTTGCCTATCGCAGCCCCCTGCCAGCAGGCAAAGACCAAGGATGGCGGCTTTGAGCGATCGCGAAGACAGCAAAACAGGCTCCAATCAAATGTGGGGCGGACGGTTCGAAGGCGGACCGTCGGCAATCATGCGCGAGATAAATGCCTCGATCCCGTTCGACAAGGCTTTGTGGCGTCAGGATATCGCCGCGTCAAAGGCGCATGCTGCGATGCTGGGGAAACAGGGCATCGTTTCGCCCGACGACGCGGCGGCGATTTCCGCCGGACTCGATCAGGTTGCCGCCGAATATGCCGCCAATGGTGTCCCGGAGAACTGGGACCTTGAAGATATCCACATGACCAGCGAAAACCGGCTGGCTGAACTGATTGGCGCGGTCGCGGGACGGCTCCACACCGCGCGCAGCCGCAACGATCAGGTGGCGACCGATTTCCGGCTGTGGGTGCGCGATGCGTGCGATGCGGCGATTGACGGGTTGAGCGCATTGCAAATGGCGCTGGTCACCCGCGCTGGAGAACATGCCGTGTCGATCATGCCCGGCTTCACTCATCTGCAAACCGCGCAACCGGTGACGCTCGGCCATCATTTGATGGCCTATTACGAGATGGCGGGCCGCGACATCTCGCGCTTTGCCGATGCGCGGGTGCGAATGAACAAATGCCCGCTGGGCGCAGCGGCGCTTGCCGGGACGGGCTTTCCGATTGACCGCGACCTGACTGCCGCATCGCTTGGCTTCGATGGCCCCACCGCAAACAGCCTCGATTCGGTATCCGATCGCGATTTCGCGCTCGATTACCTGATGGCGGCGAGCCAGACGGCGCTGCACCTGTCGCGGCTGGCCGAAGAATTCATCATCTGGGCGAGCCAGCCGTTTGGTTTCGTCAGCCTGCCCGATAGCCTTTCAACCGGCAGCTCGATCATGCCGCAGAAGAAAAACCCCGATGCCGCCGAGCTGGTTCGCGGCCATTCGGGGCGGATTTCCGGCTGCCTCGTCAGCCTGATGATGACCATGAAGGGGCTTCCCTTGGCCTATTCAAAGGACATGCAGGATGACAAGCCGCCGGTGTTCGAAGCCGCCGGGCTGCTGACGCTAAGCCTCGCGGCGATGACCGGGATGGTGGCGGAAACCACTTTTCGAACCGCACGGATGCGCGCCGCCGCTGAGCTTGGCTATGCGACTGCGACTGATCTGGCGGACTGGCTGGTGCGGCAGGCAGGCATCCCCTTTCGCGAGGCGCATCACATTACCGGGGCAGCGGTGAAACTGGCCGAAAGCCGGGGCGTGGCGCTCGATGCCTTGCCGTTGGCAGACCTACAGGCGATCGATGCGCGCTTGGGTGATGGCGTGTTTGCCGCGTTGTCGGTCGATGCTTCGGTCGCGGCGCGAACCAGCCATGGCGGAACCGCTCCGGTTGAGGTATTGAAACGCGTTACCGAAGCGCGCGCTGCGCTTGGGATGGAGTAGAACATGTCTCGCAATCTTGCCCTGCTGGCCCTGATCGCTGCGCTTTCCGGTTGTGGTTATGCCGCCCCGCTCAAACCTGCGGCTGGCCATTCGCTCCCTGTTGCACCGCTCGGCCGCGAGACCCGACCAACCGCCGCCGAACTGCTTACTGTGCAGCCGCAGGCCGCGCCTGAACGCTCTGTCGAGCTGCGTAGCAAATCGGAAGACCGCAAGGACGATCCGTTCGACCTGCCGCCAAAGTAGCAATTGCGGAAAGACAATCGTGGATCATTTTGCATTGAAGGACGGCGTTGTTCACGCCGAGGACGTGGCCTTGACCACGATTGCCGATGCGGTGGGCACGCCGGTCTACGTCTATTCGCGCGCAACGCTTGAACGCCATGCGCGGGTGTTTGCCGAAGCGCTTTCGGGCCTGCCGCGCGTGCACATTGCTTTCGCGGTGAAGTCGAACCCCAATCTTGCCGTACTGCGCCTGCTCGCGCGCGAAGGTTACGGCGCCGATGTCGTTTCGCAGGGCGAGATGGACCGCGCACTGGCTGCTGGGATGAGGCCGGAGGATATCGTGTTTTCGGGCGTCGGCAAAACCCGCGGTGAAATGGCCGCTGCGCTCACCGCCGGGATTGGGCAGTTCAATCTCGAAAGCGAAGAAGAGGGTATCGAGCTCGCCGCGATTGCTTCAGGAATGGGCCTGAAAGCGGTGGCAACGCTGCGGGTTAATCCCGATGTTGATGCCGGAACCCACGCCAAGATTTCTACCGGCAAAGCCGATAACAAATTTGGCGTGGCCTATGATGCAGCGGCGGCAATCTATACCCGGTTGGCGGGGATTGAAGGGCTGGCGCTGCGCGGTCTTGCGCTGCACATCGGTAGCCAGATCACTTCGCTCGAGCCCTCGCGCGCGGCTTTTGCCAAGATGGGCGTGCTGATGCACGCACTGCGCGGTTCCGGTCACGCCATTACCCACATGGACCTCGGCGGCGGACTCGGCGTGCCTTACCGTATGGGCGAGAGCCTGCCCGGCCCGGCCGAATACGGCGCGATGGTTGCCGAGGTCACGCAGGGCTGGGATGTCACGCTGATGTTTGAACCGGGCCGCGTAATTACCGGCAATGCAGGAGTTCTGCTCACCCAGGTGATCCGCGTGAAGCCGGGGTCGAATTATCCGTTCGTCGTTGTCGATGCCGCGATGAATGATCTGGTGCGGCCGGCGATGTACGATGCCTGGCACGATTTCGTCGCGGTTTCCCCTGCTGGTGCGACGATGACCGCCAACATAGTCGGCCCGATCTGCGAATCATCGGACACTTTTGCCATGGGCCGCGAAATCGATGTGGTGGCTGCGGGCGATCTGGCAATTTTCCGCACCGCCGGGGCTTACGGCGCGACGATGGCCAACACCTATAACAGCCGTGCCTTGGTGCCAGAAGTTATGGTGGATGGCGCGAAATGGGCGGTGGTTGCCGAGCGCATCGAACCAGCAACCATCCTCGCCGCTGAGCGCGTTCCGGACTGGCTCGAATGAGCAATTCGCTTCCCCTTTTCCATGTGATTACCGGCCAGCCAGTAATCGTCCTGGGCGAAGGTGAGGGTGGCGAAGCGCGGCGGCGGCTGGTTGAGCGCGCCGGCGGGCTGGTGTCGGGCGACGAGGCCGCTGAAGCACGGCTGGCCTTCATTGCTCTGGCGGAGCCTGAAGCGGCGGCCACGCGGCTGAAAGCGCGCGGGCTGCTGGTCAATGTCATGGACCGGCCAGAGCTGTGCGATTTCACTGTGCCCAGCCTGCTTGCGCGCGGGCCGGTGCAGATCGCCTTTGGCACCGGCGGGGTTTCAGCCGGGCTCGCCAAAATGCTGCGCCTGCGAATCGAATTGCTGCTGCCGTCCACGCTCGGATCGCTGGCGCAGGCGCTGGGCAAAGCACGCGGCGCGATGCGTATTCGCTTTCCCGATGCGGTGGAAAGGCGCCAGGCGCTCGATGCCGCGCTGGCACCGGGCGGCGCGCTCGATCTGCTCGATCCTGAAAGTGCCGGGCGGGTGGATGCCTGGCTTCTGGGCGCAGAAATCGTGCAAGATCAGGAGATAGAAATACACCTTCGCAGCATGGATCCCGATGATCTGACGCTGCGCGAAGCCCGTTTGCTTGGCACGGCTGACCGGATTATTCATTCGCCCGATGTTCCCGCCGCGGTGCTCAATCGCGCGCGCGCCGATGCGGTTCGGCTAACGCCTGAACAGGCGGGTAATATGTCTGATTTTCATGGTCTTACGGTTGTTCTCCACGCCGCGTAAAGCGGACAAATCCACTGCGATTACAATCTTTTAATTTCAATTGAAGCCAGCACCCCGGCACGTCTGATGGCGCGAGACACATCCGTCTCGCACCATTTGGGGGTGCACCATGATCTTACCACTGATCGACATTGCGAGCCTGCCCGGTCTTGATACCTTGACCGGCATTTTTGGCTCTTTGATGCCAAAAGCAGATTTTGAAGCTTCGGGTGACGAAATTGTCATTTTGATGGCCTTCCTGTATGAGCTTCTCTATCCGGATGTCCCTCACTGATCAGGGCGTTTTGGAACGGAACCGGGGCGAGCGCTGTGCAGTCAGGAAATCAAATCGCCGCACTTCAAGCCGATCCCGGCTTGCAGATTGCTGCGCAGGATGGCCTGCTCACGGCGCTCGCTGCCTGGAAAGCAACGCCACAGGTTGCAGCGGTCTTGGCCGAATTCGATAAATTTACCGCAGGCGCCGCGCTGCCTGATTTACCCAGCCTCGCCGCGCTGTTTGGAGGCGAGTGCGCGCTCGATGCGCAGGCTTTTGTTGCGCCACTGCTGGCTGTCTGGGCGAACTGTCTGGGAAATCAGCCGTTCGGTGTGGTGCCGATGCGGCATCACGCCGGGGCGGCGATGGCCAATCTGATGCTGGCAAGCGGCTCCACCTGCATGCTGAATCTGGTAGCGGTCGATGGCGTGAAGCTGGGCACAATGCCCGCAGCCCGCACCGCCAGTTTTGCCCCGGCTGAGGTTTGGGAAGTCGTGCTTCAGGGATCGGGCAGCGGCCGTCTGGTCGAACGGCGCGGTGAGGCCATTATGGCTCTCCCGCTTGAACTAACCGCCGGGCTGGCGCTGGGGCGCGAAGCAAGTCGTGAAGCGTTGCTGCTTGACCGGGTCGACGGGGCAATGCTGATGCTTCGCCTTCAGCGCCGTCACGATTCCATTCAGCCGCGCCGCGAATATGCACTCGATGATGGGCGGATGCTGCGCCAAGCCAGTGCAACCCCGGCGGAAAGCCGCCATGAAGTTGCCGTGGCCTTGATCGGCCGCATGGGCCGCAAGGATGCCGCGCCGCTGCTTGCCGAAATTGCCCGAGATGAAAACCACGGTGATTCGCTGCGCTGGCAGGCACTGCGCGAATGTCTCGGGCTCGATACCCGGACGGGGTTCTGGACGCTGACAGCGATTGCCCGCGCCGGTTCAGACACGCTGGCGGTTCCAGCAGGGGCCCTGCGCGCGCAATTGCTCGAAACTTACCCGCAATTGGCGGAGGTTGAACTGTGCCACGCGTGATCGAACTTGATGATGCTGCCTCGTGCAGTGTCGATGAATGCGCCGACCACCTGGCGGACCGCGGCTTCGATCCGCACGATGAGGAAAGTCTGGCGCACGGCGCGCTGTGGCTGCGGAGGTTAGGTAATAATGCAGAATTCCTCGGCGATCTGCTGATCAGCAATCTGTCGCTGCGGCACCGCGAGGAACCTTTGGGCCAGTCATACGGTCCGCAATCAATCGTGCTGTCACCGCACCGCGGCAACTGCTTCCTGCGCGCCAATGTCTGGCCGGGCGGCGATGATCCACTGCTCAAGGCCAGCGGCAATTCGCCGTTCCTTTATGATCTGGCGCACGATCACAACTTCAACTTCCTGACGCTAGGCTATTTCGGTCCCGGCTACTGGAGCGATTACTACGAATACGAATATGGCGATGTTCACGGCTGGACCGGTGAGCCGGTAAACCTCATTCCGATGGGCCGCCAGCGGCTCGATCAGGGCAAGCTTATGCTTTACCGCGCGCACCGCGATGTCCACCGTCAGCTGCCCGCAGATAGCCTGTCAGTCTCGCTCAATATCATGCACGCAAACCCGGCGATGGGCTGGCACGATCAATACAGCTTTGATGTCGGTGCCGGAACTGTCAGCGGGATCATCAACCCCGGATCAACCGATGCCTTTCTGCGGATCGCCGTCGCGCTCGGCGGGGCGGAATCGCTCGACCTGGCTGAACGCTTTGCAACCACGCACCCGAGCGACCGCATGCGGATTACCGCGTTCGATGCGCTGGCGGCATCGTGCAGCGATAACGCCGCGCGCGATGGGCTGTGGGCGCGGGCCGAGCAATCAGGCAGCAGGATGGTGGAAATGGAAGCCAAGGCGCGGCGGGCGTCTTTGGTAGGCTGATTGAGCAAAGCTTCCCCGCCAGTGGATCAAACCGCTAAAGTGTCCCGCCCGCCAGTGCATCAATCGCCGCCTGCAAAATCACTGCCGCCGCCGCCGCATCGATGCGTTCGGCGCGGCGGGCGCGGCTGATGTCCTGGGCGATCAGGCCGCGTTCTGCGCTCGCGGTGGACCAGCGTTCGTCCCACAGCAGAATCGGCAATCCCAAAAGTTCAAGATTGCGGGCATAGGCGCGGCTTGATTGGCATCGCGGGCCTTCGGAGCCGTCCATATTGATCGGCAGGCCGATCACCACGCCTGCCACCCCGCGTTCAGCCGCAAGCGCGGAAATCTGGGCCTTGTCGGCGGTAAACTTGCCGCGCGTCAAGGTTTTTCCGGGGCTGGCAAAGCGCCAGCCAGCATCGCAGAACGCTGTGCCAATGGTCTGGGTGCCAAGGTCTAGCCCGATCAGCGCGCCACCGCCAGGCAGCTCTGCGCGGAATTCAAGGACGCTGTCGGTGATCAATCGGCTTCTGCACCATCAGGGTGGGTTGCATGCCACTTCGCCTCATGCCGCACCGAATGGCGTTCAAGCAGGATCTTGATCATCGCCACCAGCGGATCAGCCAGGATCAGCCCAAGCAGGCCGAAAAGCGTGCCCATGATCAACTGCGCGCCGAGGACCAGCGCAGGGGCGAGATCCACGGTTTTGCGGGCGATGTAGGGCGCAATGACATTGCCATCGACGGTGTGGAGGATGAAATAGACGGCAATACAGAACAGCCCCATTGACGTGCCGCCCGAAAATCCGACCAGCACCATGATCACGCCTGAAATCGGTGCGCCGATGTTGGGGAGGAATGCGAACAGCCCGGTGATAAGGCCAAGCAGCGCGGCCATGGGCACGCCATAGATGCCAAGCGCCACGCCGGTTACCGTGCCTTCAATCACCATGCCAAGAATGCGCCCGGCCATCAGGCGGCGAAGTGACTGGCCCATCAGTTCAGCGGTGCCGTGGAAATGCGCACGCTCGCTCATCGGCAGCATCCACGCGACGCCGCGCCGATAGAGGCGGGGTTCGGCAGCGATATAAATACCGAGCACCAGAACCAGCAACAGGGTGGCCGCTCCGCCGATCAGCCCGCCCACCACAGAGGTGATCTGGCCAACCCCGCTCATCGCCTGCTGGACCACGCTTTCCACGCCTTTGGCATCAAGCTTGCCGATTCGCGCCGTATCAACGCGCATGCCGTGGGCATTGAGCCAGTGCAGCCCGCGCGCAACCTGCGCGGAAATAATGCCCGGAAGCTGCGCCGCCTGATCGGCAATCTGGCTGCCGGCGAAAGTCACCGTCCATGCAAGAAAGGCGGCGGCGGCAAGGATGACCATGGTCACCCGCCAAACGCGAGGAATTGGCAACACGCGGCCCAGCAATCTTGCCCCGCCATCGATCATCGCAGCAAATACCAGCCCGCCAAAGATCACCATCAGCGGTTCGGCCAGAATCACCACCAGCGCCGCGGCGCCTGCCACGCCGATCCACACCGCCGCGCGCTTCATTTCGCTGCGCAGCTCTGCGTCGTAATAGTCTGCAGGGCCAGCCATGCGGGCGCGGGTTGGGGCGGGTTGATCGTTTGGCGGCGGGGTCTCGCTCATGGACGATGGCTCTTATCAGCAATTGGCGGGCGCAGGCTGCTCCAGACGCGACCAGAACGCAAGGCTCCCCACCAGGTTAGCGGGTTCCAACTTTCCTTGCCGTTTAGCGAAAAGGTGAGGAATTCGGCGCGTCCGCCGATGTCCGACAACGGCACCGGCCCGCCAAGTCCATTTTCGATTGTCGGCACCCGGCTGTCTGCCGAATGATCACGGTTATCGCCCATCAGGAAAACGTGGCCGGTGGGAACCGTAATTTCGGCCATATCGTCGTTGGGTTGTTCATCGGTATCGAAGGTAAGGTAAGTCGCGCCGTTGGGCAGGGTTTCGCGATAGGTCGGCACCTCGATCGCCGCGCTGCCATCGGCAAGCCGCACCGGCGCGCTGCCGAAGCCGTTGTAGCAATATTCGGTGCCCATGCCGCTGTCACAACGCAAAGCCGGATCGGCAGGAATACGCACCGGCGGTTCCATCATCCGCGACACCGGCTTGCCATTGAGGATAACCTGACCGCGCACCAGCGCTATGCGGTCCCCCGGCAGGGCGATAACCCGCTTGATCAGGTCTTCCTTGCGGTTCGGCGGCACGACAATAACTACGTCACCATATTCGGGGGTACGGCCAAACAGCCGGGTGGTGCTGCGTGGAAGAATATGGAAACTCGCCGATGACCAGTTCCAGCCATAAGGATATTTGGACACCACCAGCCGGTCACCCACCAGCAGCCCCGGCATCATCGAGATTGACGGAATGTAGAACGGCTTGGCGATAAAGCTGTGGAACCCCAAAACAGCGAGCAGCATCAGCACCAGACCGCGCAATTCGCCGAGCCAATCGACCCTTTCTTTGGCCTTTGCGGGCGCAGCCTCGGCTACAACGGGCGCTTCATCAATCTCAGGAATATCGCTCATAAAGGCCTTGCTTCGATCACGACAAAGGCCTGCGCCCATGGGTGATCATCGGTGAGTGTCAGGTGGACGACGGCGCTGTAGCCATCGGGGGTAATGGCTTGCAAGCGCAGCGCCGCGCCGCCGGTGAGCGCCAATGTGGGCGCGCCGCTCTTGGCATTGACCACCCCGATGTCCTTCATGAACACCCCGGCCTTGAAGCCAGTGCCGACCGCCTTGGAAAACGCCTCCTTGGCAGCGAAGCGCTTGGCGAGGGTCCCGGCTTTGGTGAAGGGGCGGCGGGCGGCCTTGGCGCGTTCGGTTTCGGTGAACACGCGCAGCTCAAACCGCTCGCCAAAGCGGTCGAGCGAGTTCTGGATGCGCTCGATGTTGCAGAGGTCAGAGCCGATGGCGATGATCATCTCAAAATTCCTCCTCGGAACGGGGAAGGGGACCACGCAGTGGTGGAGGGGCACAGGCCTTTATTCGCAGCGTTGCGATTACCGCCTGTGCCCCGCCACCACCAGCGGGGGTCCCCCACCCCCGCGGGGGGGAATGTCTGTGACCGCGTCACCGCGCCGCATCCATCAGATAACGCAACCGCCGCACAGC
>JANNZB010000430.1:0-1536 GCA_031410395.1 Novosphingobium sp. | reverse complement strand
CTAAGATCGTTGCCCGACGAAAATAGTGCTACCCCGCGCCAAGGGGGGCTTATGACTATAATCATGAAAGCGACAACGGTACTGCGGGCGGTTTGGAACGGTCCATTTCATATCGGCAGTCTGAGCCAGCCGGTTTCGGTTGGAGACGTTCTCTTAACAGTCTGCTGAAAAACCGGAGCTTTATCCTCTGGACCGTTTCCCGCATCGGTTTTTTGTGGTGCGGCACCGGTTTGTTAGTCGGGTGGGTGTTGCTTTGCGGTCCTTTCCGGTTTGATTGGGGTCATGCGGCGATGAGTTTGGGGATGCGTATCAGATTGTAGGCGATGATGTTGAGGAGGAAGTCGCTGGCGACCTGGGCGAGGCCCCGGTGTTTGGTCTTTCTCAAGGTGCCATGCTGCTTGCCCCAGCCAAAGACGCATTCGATGACTTTCCGGCGGGTTTGCGACATGGCGTAACCGGCGCTCGCGGCCACGGCGTCCGATACGATGCTGCGCCGCCGCTTGCCGGTTTTGGTGAGGGCTTCGTGTCTGGCAACGTGCGGCGTCACGTCGAGTTTTCGCAAGGCAGCCCCGTGGCTGGCGGCATCATAGGCTTTGTCCTCGCCGACAGTGGCAGGCTTGCCGGTCTGCCTGACCCTGGCCGCGAGCATGGCCTCCGAGGCCTCGCGTTCGGCGGTTCCGGTGGCGTGGGTGACGGTGCCGCCGACGGCCAGGCCGTTGCGGTTCTCCATCAGCGCATGGCCCATATAGCACAGCTTCGATTCCTTCCCCTTCGCCTTCTTGTAGAGGCGGCTGTCGGGATCGGTCACGCTGGCATGGGTCTCGTTCGAACGCTTCTGCTGGTGGAAGTCGCCTCCATCCCCGCCCGAGCCGTCCTTGGGCTGGAAGCTCTTGTGCGACGCCCACGCCTCGATCAACGTGCCATCGACCGAGAAATGCTCGTCCGACAGCAGCGGCTTCACTTTGGGATGACCCAGCAACACAGTCATGAAGCGCTGGAAAATGTCGCCTTGCTGAAGCCGTTCGCGGTTCTTGGTGAAGGTAGTCGGAACCCACACGGCGGCGTCGGCATCCAGCCCGACAAACCAGCGATACAGCAAATTGTAATCGAGCTGCTCCATCAACTGGCGCTCCGAACGGATGCCATAGAACACCTGCAACAGCAGCGCGCTCAGCAGTTGCTCGGGCGGTATCGAGGGGCGACCATCGCTCGAATAAAGCTTGGCAAAATCACCGTGAAGCTCATCCAATACCGTCCGAACCATCGCGCGGACTGCCCGCAACGGATGCCCCTTGGGAACCCGCTGCTCCGGCGACAGATATGAAAACATCCGTCCCTGATCCGAAAACTGTCCCCGCATCGCCGCCTCCATCGCTGGGCGCAGTGAATCAGACCATGCCGCAAAATGCTATGGGTTTTTCAGCAGACTGCTAAGAGACAGTGATGACCAACAAACAGGTGTTGGCCGTTGAGAGCATCGCAGGCGCAATGCATGGTGAGCCCTTGCCCCGCTACGTCGAACCCGGCATTCGCAAC
>JANNZB010000429.1:0-5323 GCA_031410395.1 Novosphingobium sp. | reverse complement strand
TCGGGCAAGTCCGCCGGGCCGCGCATGGCAAGGAGTCCTGCTTCGCAAACTTCGACAAAGAACGCCTCACCGCCGATGTTGACGGACCCCGAAAGTTTTAACCCAGCCGCGCGTGCCGGATCAAACATCGTGCGAAAGCTCATCATCAGCGAGGCTGCGGACAGGGGCAAAGTCGGATCGTGATCGGGAGAACGCGCGGCCCAGCGTCCCAAAGACTGAACGGCATCCTCCGCCTGATAACCCCAGTCCGTCAGTTCATAGACCTGCGCCGGAGCCGGTGCGGGCAGCTGCCGGCGCCGGACGATGCCCGCCTGGGCAAGCCCATCAAGCCGCTCGGTCAACGCTTTGGCGCTGATTGTTGGCAGACTGGCGCGTAAATCGCTGAATCGCCTTCCACCAAACATCAATTCGCGCACAATCAGCAGCGCCCAGCGTTCACCTATCAGTTCGAGCGCAAAGGCGGTGCCGCAGGCATCATCGTACCACTTGCCGTGTTTAGTTTCTTTTTGTAACTTCATTGTTGCCTTTAGTAACTCAAAATGGCAGCACGATGCAACAGTGATTCGCTGGAGTGAAATCGAGATGACCAGAAAGATATTTGTGAACCTGCCCGTGGCCGACCTACCGCGGGCGATGAAATTTTATGGAGCGCTCGGATTCGTCAACGATCCCAAGTTCAGTAACGAGACTGGTGCCTGCATGGTCATTTCGGAAACGATCTACGTCATGCTGCTGACCCACGCCAAATGGCGCACGTTCACCACACGGCCCATTCCAGACAGCGGATCGAGCGAAGTCGCAATGGCCCTTAACGTTGAGGATCGTGCAGAAGTGGATGCCATGGTGGATGCCGGTGCGGCCAATGGCGGCACCGCCGATGTCAATCCACCCGAAGATCATGGCTTTATGTTCCAGCGGACAATCGCTGATCCCGATGGCCATATCTGGGAACCGTTCTGGATGGATGCAGCGATGGCCGAAGATGGTCCCCCGTCGGAAAACATTGCGTAATTGCCGAGACGATTTGCTGCGCCAAGCCCCACGGAGATTGAACATGGCCTATATCGATGGATTCATCATTCCAGTGGCAACGTCCGACAAGGACAGTTTTACCGACCATGCCAACCGGATCGACAAGTTTTTTCTCGAACATGGCGCGCTGAAAGTTGTCGAGTGCTGGGCTGAAGACGTGCCCGACGGCAAAGTCACCGATTTCAAGCGTGCCGTTCAGGCGAAGGCGGACGAAACCACGGTGTTTTCATGGATCGAATGGCCCGACAAGGCGGCACGTGATGCGGCCATGAAAGCAATGGAAAGTGACGAGCGGATGATGGCCGAACCGATGCCGTTCGATGGCAGCCGGATGATCTACGGCGGGTTCTCGCCGATGGTCGATGAGCGCGGCGATGGCGCGCTGGGTTATGTCGACGGCTTTGTCGCACCGGTTACGCCTGCCAACCGTGCCGCCTATGTCGCAATGGCCGAAAAGGCAGCAGGCAAGTTCATCGCATGCGGCGCGCTGCGGTCTTCCGAGAACTGGGGCGATGACGTGCCGGACGGCAAGGTCACCGATTTCAAGCGCTCCGTGCTGGCCGAGGGCGACGAGAATGTAGTTTTTTCATGGGTTGAATGGCCGGACAAGGCCACCCGCGACGCCGGATGGGGCACGATCATGTCCGACGAAGCGATGCAGGCTGATGCAATGCCGTTCGACGGCAAGCGGATGTTCTGGGGCGGGTTTTCGCCAGTTGTGGAACTAACCTCATAAGCTTAAGCGATAGGAGAAGTAGTATGGCCACCCTGCAAGGCAGTTGGATCTGGTACGAGCTGATGTCACCCGACTCTGAAGGGGCAAAAGCGTTTTACGAAGCCGTAGTTGGCTGGTCGATTACCACCGGGCACGGCGATACCAACGACTATGGTTTTATCTCCAACGCTGATGGCAGCATGACCGGGGGTTTGCTCCGGCTCACCGCCGAAATGCAGCAGCACAGAGCGCGCCCTTGTTGGATGGGGTACATAGGGGTCAATAATGTCGATAGCGCACTTCAGGCTATCGAAGCGGCGGGCGGCAAGGTCCAAATGCCGGCGCGCGATGTGGAAATGGCCGGACGCATCGCCATGGTCACCGATCCGGGCGGCGCGGCGTTCTATGTGATGACCCCCACCCCGCCGCCGGGTGGCGGCGAGAGCAATGTGTTCTCGGCGACGCGAAACCCGGGTCACTGCGGTTGGAACGAGCTGATGGCGGGGGATGCTACAAGCGCCATTGCCTTTTATGCCGAACAGTTCGGATGGACCCTGCCCGAGCCGATGAACATGGGCGCGATGGGTAAATACCAGTTCATCGCCCATGACGGGATTACCACCGGCGCGATCATGCAGAAGATGCCGCAAGTGCCCGCGCCGATATGGAACCATTATTTCTGGGTAGCGAGCATTGAGGCGGCCAAGACAGCGGTAGAAGACAATGGCGGCCAAGTGCTCAATGGCCCGATGCAGGTGCCTGGTGATGATTGGATCATCCAGGGCGTGGACCCGCAAGGCGCAATGTTTGCACTTGTAGGGGCGAAATAAAGCCGGTTGACTCGGCGCCTTCGTTCTAATTATGTTCTCATCCCCTCAAGGAGACGATCGATGGCTGACTACACCCTGTTCACCAACCCGATGTCGCGCGGACAGATTGCCCGCTGGGCCTTGCACGAAGCCGGAGTGGATTACGACGAAGTGCTGGTGATCTGGGACAACAAGCCCGCCGCACTGCTCGCCGCCAATGCGATGGGCAAGGTGCCAACGGTGATCCACCGATCAGAAACCGGCGAGCGGGTTATCTCTGAGGGCGCGGCGATCTGCGCCTATCTGGCCGAGGCCAACCCTGAGGCCGGGTTACTGCCATCGGATGCAGAGCTTGCCGACTATTACCGCTGGTTCTTCTTTGCCGCAGGCCCGATGGAACAGGCGATCATCGGCTGTTCGATGGGTTGGGAAGTTCCAAAGGAACGGGAGGGCATGGTCGGCTTCGGCAGCCTTGAACGCGTGCTGGGGGCGATCAAAGGCCACCTTGGCACGCGCGATTACGTCTGCGGGCCGCGTTTCACCATGGCCGATGTTTACGTCGGTAGCCAGATCGACTGGGGGCTGATTTTCGGCTCGATCCCGCCCGAGCCCGAATTTGTCGCCTATGCCGAACGCTTTCAGTCGCGCCGTGCCTACAAGGCGGCGAAGGCGATCGATAACAACTTGATAGAGGATGCGAAGAAATGACCGATGTGACCCTGTGCCTGTGGTATGAAGGCGATGCTGAAGCGGCGGCGAACTTCTATGCTGCGACTTTCCCGAACAGCCATGCTGGCAAAGTCCACCGCGCGCCGGGTGATTATCCCGGCGGCAAAAAGGGCGATGCCCTGACGGTCGATTTCACCGTGCTCGGGATCAAATGCATCGGGCTCAACGGCGGGCCGATATTCAAGCATACCGAGGCCTTTTCGTTCCAGATCGCCACCGCCGACCAGCAGGAAACCGACCGCTACTGGAACGCCATCGTGAGCAACGGCGGGCAGGAAAGCCAGTGCGGCTGGTGCAAGGACAAGTGGGGTATCTCGTGGCAGATCACCCCGACCGTATTGACCGAGGCAATGGCAGCAGGCGGCGATCAAGCAAAGCGCGCGTTCGATGCGATGATCGGGATGAAAAAAATCGATGTTGCCAAAATTGAGGCGGCAGCGCGGGGCGACACCTGATGCGCCGGATCGTGGGCTGCGTCTTTCAGTCGCTCGATGGCGTGATGCAGGCACCGGGTGGACCGGACGAGGATCCATCGGGTGGCTTCGGGCTGGGCGGATGGCAATTTGCCTTTGCGGACGACGTGGCGAATGCGGTAATCGAACGGCAATGTGCCCCCCCGTTTGCCTTGCTGCTTGGGCGCAGAACCTATGACATCTTCTCGAGTTACTGGCCCTTTGTCGAAGGAGAGGAAGCGGCACTTGGCGCAGCTTTCACAAAGGCGGAAAAGTTTGTGCTGACTCATAGCGACGGGCCGCTCGAATGGGAAAACAGTCATCGCCTCTCCGGTGTCGACGCGATCAAGGCACTGAAACAAGGCGCTGGTCCCGAACTGCGCATCTGGGGCAGCAGCATGCTCTATCCGCTGCTACTTGACGCCGGTTTGCTCGACAGCTTGATATTGCTCACCTATCCGCTGGTCCTCGGCAAGGGCAAGCGTGTTTTCGGTGAGGGCACTCCCGCGCGGACTTTCGAAAGGCGCGATCATGCATTCGGGCCGGGCGGCGTGTCTATCGCAACACTCGAGTCTGCGGGAGTTGTCCGGACAGGAGCTTCGCCGCCAGCGCCGCCCAACGCGCGCGAAAGCGAGCGCCAGCGAAAGATTTCGGAGGAAACCTGGTGACGCTCGCGCTCTATGGTCACCCCTTCTCCTCCTATACGTGGAAAGCGCAGATCGCGCTCCACGCGCTGCGGCTCGACTACGATTTTCGCGTGCTTGATGGCGACCATCCTGAACATGCCGCTTTCGTTTCGGCTGACGCGGGGCCGCAGGGCAAGTTCCCCGTGCTGGTTGATGGCGATCGGGTTGTCTTCGAAGCGACCTCGATCGTTGAATACCTCAACCTGCATTTTCCCGCCGGTGCGCCGCTGATCCCCGGCGATCCTGATGCGGCCATTGCCACGCGCACGCTCGACCGGGTGTTTGATAACGATGTAATGAACCTGATGCAGGGCGCGGTGGCTGAAACTATTCGCCACCCGGACAATCCTGACGCGGCAATCCTCGCCGATGTGCGCACGCGACTTCGCCGGACCTACGCCTGGCTTGAGCGCTGGCTGGCGCACTATTTCCCCGCAGACGATCACATCACCCTGATCGAATGCGCCGCCGCGTCGAGCCTGTTTTATGCCGACTGGGTCGAACAGATTACCGGTGATTACCCCCGGCTCAAGGCGTGGCGTGCGCATCTCAATGCCCTGCCCGAAGTTTCATTATGCATCGAAGCCGCGCGGCCATTTCGCGCCTATTTCCCGCTTGGTGCGCCAGACCGCGATTAGGAGAGCCTTGCATGACCGAACTTTCCGTCACCCGCTTCATCGCCGCCCCACCGGCGCGCGTCTGGGATGTGATGTCCAATCGCATAGAGGAATGGTGGTGCCCCAAACCGTGGCGCGCAGTGTTCGATCAGATCGACCGAAAGCCCGGTGGGGTTTCCAACTGCACGATGTACGGCCCCGATGGTGAAGTGCACGCCAATCCCGGCATGGTCCTCGCATGGGACGAAGGCCACCGGTTCGCCTTCACCGATGCCATCGTCGG
>JANNZB010000428.1:0-2488 GCA_031410395.1 Novosphingobium sp. | reverse complement strand
ACCGACAGTGTCGATCGCGCAAGGTAGTTCAGGACCGTCCCGAGCGTGACGAGGCTGATGATCCACCAGCGCAAATTGCCGCGCCGGCGCATCAACGGCGTCCGCGCAAAGCGCGCCGGATAACCTCGGCACCTTGCCTCGCCGCGGTCAGTCCGTCGTCGGGGTTGTCCACCTCGATATAGCCCGTCGCCCGCGTTGTGCGGACCACGTGGGCAAGCAGCGCCGGATAGTTCATCTCGCCGCTCCCGGGTGCCACTGTATGATCCGTCGTTGACTTGCCGCGGGTGCGATCAATGTCTTTCCAGTGCATCGAGACAACGCGCGGGCCTAACTTGCGTAGCAAGTCGAGCGGCGCCACGCCGGCATACCAGGTCCAGGCCAAGTCAACCTCAAACGAAAGCAGTTCAGGCGGAACGGTCCGCGCCATCACATCGAGCGGGCGCTCACCGCCAAGCGGCAGGAGATCGTACCAGTGGTTGTGATAGGCAAGCGTCAGTCCGCGCTTGTGCGCCTTTTCGCCGAGGGAGGTCAGTTGCGGTAACCAGGCATCGAACGCCGCGCGGGTGGTTTCGAACAGTTTAGGTCCAGCGATAAAGGGGGCGGCAGTAGTGAGAGCGACGACTTTCGCGCCGATGTCGGCGGCTTGGCCGAGATCCCGATCGTAGTCTGGATTGCGGACGCCGAGGCGAACCACTCCCACCTCCAGTCCGGCCGCTCGGACGAGTCGCGCTTTCTCCGCCGGAGTCGGTTCTCCCGGCGCCGGTCCGGCATATCCTGCTAGGCGAAACCCCATGACAAGGTAGCCCATCGCCGCGACCTGCTGCAGTGTGCCGGCGTAATCGCGCAGTAGTTCCTTCATTACTATGATGTCAGCCAACCCGAAACGAAGGCTCGTCGCGGCCTGCGTGCCGCTTTCCCAACTGGCGAACGCCGCCGCACCCGCGCCGAGCAGTGCGGTGCGGCGATTAAACGGGATCACTTGTGGAACTCGTGGGCACTCGCCTTTAAAGTTAGAATCAGCAAAATCCGCACCGTGATATCCTATAATTGGTCAGGCCACTCATAGCTCCATTTGATATGCTTGGGCAAGCTGGGAGCGTTCATTGCTGCCGTAAGGTCTATTTCGAACACAGCTTTTACCCTCGGAGCCGAAGGGAATTTCTAACCCGATGGCAGTGGCTATGGAAGGCTGCCAGGGGGAGGTTATCGCCCCAAGCTTAATAATCATCTTGCCTGGCCACGTCTATTTTGATCGTGTCGCTGGCGTTAGGGCAACCTCATGACGAAGATGCCGTGACCCACCCCGGCTTCAGCATTGCTCCGCACGAACTGGAAAGCCATTGCTCGCCCGTTGGGGCTGATTACCGGATTGGAAGCTTTATGCCCGGCGTATTCAGATAGGGGAGCGGTTGGGCCGAACAATTTACATTGAGCGCGAGCCGGACTTCTAAAATCGATATCACGATTCAGCATCCGCCAGCACGCCATGCGGCGCGCGCGGTTTCGTCTGCCGGCAGGAGGTCGAGTCTCGCATGCCAATCCAACTGTCGTCCAAGCGCCCATGGAGGCAACAAGCCTATAAAGTTGCGCGAGGTTTGTAGTGCCAACAGGGGCACTCGGCAGTGCGGATAAAAATGCAGGTCAAACCGCGGGGGTGCCGCTAAAGCCGCTCCAGCCCAACTAATTTCCTTACACCGAATTGGATTGCATGTAGCGCCAGTCCAACTGTTTGACGACGTTAGGGACCCTACCGACACAATCTTTAGGCGATGACCACTTTGACGCCGCCTTGGTTCAGCATCTCGATGTTGGCTCTGGTTACCCTGTCGTCGGTGATGACTATGTCGATTTCATTCAGTCCGCAAACGATCGCGCCCGATGTGGACCTGAATTTGGAGCTGTCGACCAGCACGATTACTTCTTCGGCGCGGCTGATAAGGCGGCGCTCGGCTGCAACCAGCACCACGTCCTGCTGCATGATGCCCTGCGGCCCGATCGCAGCAGCCCCCATGAACAGCTTTGGCGCATGAAAACGTGGCATGGAATCTTCTCCGGCTGGGGCCAGGATGATATTCTGTTCGCGGAAGACCGCGCCTGAGGGGACCAGCAGGTTGGTTCCGGTTTGCAGGATCAGAGCGTTGATGATGTGCAGCGAATTGGTGAGGACCTGCAGCCCCAAACCTTCGAGATGCGGGCACATTTGAAGAGTAGTCGTACCGCCGTCTAGCATGATGCCTTCGCCCCGCCGGCACAAACCGGCTGCGGCCAACCCGATAGCCTTTTTTGCTGCCAGATGCTGGGTGATCGCCATGTCGAATGGAGTACCAACAAGCTTTGGCGCGCTATCGCCCTCACCGTCATCGGGCAACTTGGCACCGCCATGGACGCGCAAGAGACGCCTTGATCCTTCAAGTCGCGTCAGGTCACGGCGGATCGTCGCTGGCGACGCGTCCATCTGCGATTCAAGGTCACGATACGAAACAAATCC
>JANNZB010000427.1:0-3289 GCA_031410395.1 Novosphingobium sp. | reverse complement strand
ATCGCGAAATCGACCGCCGGGCCCTGTCTGCCGCTGGTCGAAAGCGGCGCATAGGCCGTCCAGCCGATGCCAGCGCCCTGCCCGGTGCCGCCGGGCACAAAGGCTGACATCATCAGCGAGCAGAAGCCGGCAACGGTCAGCCAGAACGAGATGTTGTTCATCCGCGGGAAGGCCATATCGGGAGCGCCGATCATCAGCGGCACGAACAGTTGCCAAATCCACCGATCATCGCCGGCATGACCATGAAGAACACCATGATCAGGCCGTGCGCGGTAATCAGCACGTTCCACAGGTGGAGCTGCTCATCGAAGCTGGGGTTGGCGACGCCGAACCAGTGCGAAAATGTGCCGAGATACTGGATGCCGGGCGCGGAAAGTTCAGCGCGCATCATACCCGAAAAGGCCCCGCCGATGATCCCCGCGCAGATCGCGAAGATCAGGTATAGCGTGCCGATATCCTTGTGGTTGGTCGACATGAACCAGCGGGCGAAGAACGCCGGCTTATGATCATGGGCGTGGTCATGGTCATGTCCATGATCTGCAGTGAGCGTGGTATCCATGAGTGTCTAACCTTGTATGCGAATGGGGCTCAGGCGCCGGGCGCCTTGGATGCGGAAGCGGCGGGAGCTGCAGAGGCTTCAGCCGAGGGAGCGGCAGATGCGTCCGCAGCCGGGGCAGAAGCGCCAGCTTCGGGTGCAACGACCACCGGTTTGGGCTGGTGATCGATTACCCCGCCCGAATGGCTGAGCACCCAGGCATTGAATTGCGCGCGCGGCAGGGCTTCGACAGCGATCGGCATATATCCATGCCGTGCGCCGCACAGTTCAGAGCATTGCCCGTAATAAACGCCGGGCTTTTCGATAAACAGCACCTTTTCGTTGATCCGGCCGGGAACCGCATCGAGCTTGAACCACAGCGCAGGCACCGCGAAGGCGTGGATCACGTCTGCTCCGGTGGTCTGAATGCGGATCGGCTCGCCCACTGGCAGAACCATGCGGTTGTCCGCTTCAAGGTGAGCAGGGCCATCATAAGGCTTTGTGCCAACCACGCGAAGGCCCGGGTTGATTTCCGGCTGACCCGGCAGGTTGAGCATGTACGAAATCACCTCAATCCCGCCGTTATCGGGATAGCTATAGGTCCAGAACCACTGGTTGCCGGTGGCCTTTACCGTCAGTGCGTTGTCCGGCGCTGGCTTGAACTGCTTGGCGAGCAGGCTGATCGACGGAACCGAAATGCCGACAAGGATCAGGATCGGCAGCAGCGTCCACATGACTTCGAGAAAAGCGTTGTGACTGACCCTTGATGCCACCGGATTGGCGCGTTTGTTGTAACGGAGCACGACCCACAGCAGCAGGCCCAAAACAAACAGGCTCATCACGGTAATTATCGGCATCAGCAGCGCGTTATGCATCCACACCGCATATTCGCCAGTGGGGGTGAACTGCTGCTGGAAGCCGATGCCGCCATCAACCGGCATGCCGATTCCCGGGGTCGGGGTCATCGGGGTGTAGCTTCCCGCCGCCGCTTGGCTCGCCGCCGCTTCGGGGGCAGCTGAGGCCGCAGCCTGGGCCATCGCCGTGACCGAGGTCAGCGCGTAAGCTACTGCAATTCCGCTTGTAATTCCAACAGCCTTCAAGGCCGAACCCGCAACGCGGGCCTTATCGCCAAATGTCATCACTGCTCAGCTTTCCCGCTATTCCAATGCTTGCGCTATTGTCTGCAAGAGTGCGCCCGATAGTGACCCCTGCACGCCCCGCTAGGGACGATTTGGTCGGGCCTATACGCGTGCTTGCGGGGCACCTCAAGCGCCTCTAGGGGAATATTTTCGCGGCGTGGCAATCCGTGCCTTGCGAAAACACCTTGGTCAGCGTTCCGGAGATACCCCCAATATGCCCGAAGAAAAGGTTTTGGCCGAGTTCCGCGCTTGTAAAGCCCTGCTCGAAGGCCATTTCCAGCTCTCGTCAGGCCGCCATTCGGCTCATTATCTCCAGTGCGCGCGGGTTTTGATGGACCCGGCGCGCGCCACCCGCCTCGCGGCTGCGCTTGCTGCATCGCTGCCGCGTGATATCCGCAAGGTGATTACCAAGGTGATAAGTCCGGCGATGGGCGGGGTGATCATTGGCCACGAAATGGGCCGCGCGCTGGGGGTTGAGGCAATGTTCGTTGAACGTCCGACCGGCGCATTCGAGCTGCGCCGCGGTTTTTCGCTCGAGCCGGGCGACAAGGTGCTGATGGTTGAAGACGTGGTCACCACCGGGCTTTCAAGCCGCGAGGCTATTGCCGCGATCACCGAGGCGGGCGGCGAAGTTATCGCCGCGGCGGCGCTGGTCGATCGCTCGGCAGGAAGCGCAGACCTTGGCGTGCCGTTTCACGCGCTGATCGCGCTCAATTTCCCGACCTATGCCGAAGGCGAAGTGCCGGCTGAGTTGGCGGCCGTGCCGGTGACAAAGCCGGGGAGCCGGGCGAAGCCGTGACCTTTCCTCGCCTCCGCCTGGGTGTAAATATCGATCACGTTGCGACGATCCGCAACGCGCGTGGCGGGACACATCCCGATCCGGTGCGCGCAGCGCAAATCGTTGCGGCGGTTGGGGGCGACGGCATCACCGCGCACCTGCGCGAAGACCGCCGCCACATCCGCGACGAAGACCTTGCGCGGATTCAGGCCGCGACCAACCTGCCGCTCAACCTTGAAATGGCGGCGACCGACGAGATGGTCGAGATCGCGCTGCGCCACATGCCCCACGCCGCCTGCATCGTTCCCGAACGCCGCGAGGAGCGCACAACCGAAGGCGGGCTCGATGCCGCAGGGCAGCACAACCGCCTCGCGCCGATTGTCGCCCGGCTGAGCGATGCTGGCATCCGCGTTTCGCTGTTTATTGCGCCAGTTGTGCACCAGGTTGAAGCTGCGATGAGGCTCGGCGTGCCGGTGGTGGAGTTCCATACTGGCGAATATGCCCATGCTCAGGGTGACGCGCAGGGGGTTGAGCTGCAACGCCTGTCTGACATGGCCGCGCTCGCAGTAAAGAACGGTATCGAGCCTCACGCAGGGCACGGGCTAACTTACGAAAACGTCCAGGCCGTTGCGGCAATCCCGCAGTTCGCCGAACTCAACATCGGGCACTATCTGGTGGGCGAGGCGATCTTTGTCGGGCTGGAAAGTGCAGTGCGGCGGATGCGTGATCTGATGGATGCGGCGCGGTGAAGCGGTCACAGACATTCCTCCCAGCAGGGGAGGGGGACCACCGCAGGTGGTGGGGGGGCACAGGCGGGAATCGCCACCCAGCGAATAA
>JANNZB010000426.1:0-5009 GCA_031410395.1 Novosphingobium sp. | reverse complement strand
AACGCCGGTGGCGGCGAAAATGCAGTCGCCTTTGGCGAGTTCATCGCGGGTGTAAATCTTGTTGAGGTCGGTGATCCCCCATTTGCGCGCGCGGCCGCGTTCATCGTCGTTGCGGAACAGCAGGCGGCCATTGAATTGCCCGCCAACGCAGCGCAGCGCGGCGGCTGCGAGCACGCCTTCGGGCGCGCCGCCTGATCCCATGTACATGTCGATCGTGGTGTCCTCGTTGGTCACCGCGATAACGCCCGCCACATCGCCATCACCGATCAGCACCACCCCGCAGCCAATTCCGCGCAGTTCAGCGATGAGGTCCGCATGACGCGGGCGATCAAGCACGCAGACGATGATGTCGCTCGGGGCAACGCCCTTGGCCGCTGCGACAGCCTCAACGTTCTCAGTCGCGCTTTTCGCCAGACTGATAATGCCATCGGGATAGCCTGGTCCAACCGCCAGCTTTTCCATATAGACGTCTGGCGCGTTCAAGAGATTGCCTTCTTCGGCGCAGGCCAGCACCGCTAGCGCATTGGGGCCAGCCTTGGCAGTAAGCGTCGTGCCTTCAAGCGGATCGAGCGCGATGTCGATCTTCGGCCCCGTGCCAATCGCGCCGCCAACTTTTTCACCGATGAACAGCATCGGTGCTTCGTCGCGCTCGCCTTCGCCAATCACCACGGTGCCATCGATGGCAAGCGTATCAAAGGCCTTGCGCATGGCTTCGACCGCAGCGGCATCAGCAGCTTTCTCGTCACCGCGCCCGATCAGCTTCGATGCAGCGATGGCTGCCGCTTCGGTTACGCGGACCATTTCAAGCACGAGAACGCGCTCAAGGACGTCACTGGCAGGCGTCGGGCTGACTGACGTCGGGATGGCTGGGGTCGATCCGGCGGTGTTCATGGCGGAGACATTTTCCTTGTGATGATATGCGCTGGCGCGGGCGAGGGTCCGCATAGGTATGCAATAGGTGGTGTGTCGCGCTGGCGCTTAGCGGCGCAGCAGTTTGCTGTCGAGTGCAGGCTTTGGACTCTGGTCAAACGTAGCCAAGGTGATTAAGGATGGACGTGGGGAATGCCTGCGGGAGAATGTTGAATGTTGGTTATTCCCCAGCCTTGGCGCATCGTCCAGTGAGCCGGCCTTTATCAAGCTTTCGCAGCAGGTTCACAGCGCTAGCGCTGGCGTATGGCGTGCTGGTTATCGCATCGATCGGGGCGGAGGCTCAGACCCCGGTTAAGGCAAAACCCTTGGCGCCTGGCCCTTCAGCCGCAGCAGCGTCGAGCGAAGCGGCGCAGGCCGATCCGCCGATTGGCTCGATAGACCTTACTGTAACCGTCCCGCGTCGCACGCGCTGCGGAACGACCGACGGACGCGGGGAAATCGTCGTCTGCGGTGCCGATCATGGCGAAGACGTGCGCGTGCCTTCAACCGCTGACAGCGATCCAAATTCAAAAGAAGGTCAGGACACAGGTATCCCGCAAGCCCCCAGCGTCAGCGGTTTGCCCGATTGCCGCAAGACCAAATGCCACGGCTTCGGTCGCGCTCCGCCCAGAATCTATGTCATCGATATGAAGTCGATCCCGGAAGCGCCCAAGGGTTCGGACGCGGACAAGGTGGCAAAGGGCGAGATTTCGGATCGGTAATTCCTCCCTTGCGGGGAGGAAGCCACCTCAATCGCCCAGGATGTGCATCACCAGCGGCGCGCTTGCGAGGCTGGGCGAGCCGTCGAGCAAGCGTAGCGCTTCGGCGACCGCGCTTTCCGGTCCCTCGTGTGTCACAATGGCGACATGCACTGCGCTGGACCCGAGGCCAGTTTCGTGGCGCCCTTTCTGAATCAGGCTTTCGATCGAAACCCCGGCATCGCGCATCGCGGCGGTGATTTCGGCGAGCACGCCGGGGCGGTCAGCAACCTCGAAGCGTACATAGGCGCGGACCGTGCGGTGGCCGGTGGATGCACGCGGCATCGAAACAAGCTCGCTCACCGGCACCGAGAAAGGCGCTCCCGCTTCGCCCCCCTTCGCCAAAGCACGGGCAATGTCGATGAGATCGGCGACCACCGCACTCGCGGTCGGTCCGTCGCCTGCGCCTGCGCCCTGGAACAGCAGGCGGCCCGAAAAATTGCCCTCGGCCACCACCGCGTTGGTCGCGCCATCAACATGGGCGAGCGGGTGATCAAACGGCACCAGATGCGGCTGGACGCGCTGGAACAATGCGGTCCCGCCGTTTTCATCGACGTCAGGCTCAGCCATACCGATCAGCCGGATGACGTATCCCAAAGCGTCAGCCTGAGCGATGTCTGCTGCCAGAATGCGGCTGATCCCCGATGTATCAACGCTGGCGAAATCGATCTTTGCACCAAAGGCAATCGCCGCAAGTATCGAAAGCTTGTGCGCTGCGTCGGTGCCTTCGATATCGAACGCCGGATCAGCCTCGGCAAAGCCTTTGGCCTGAGCCTCGGCCAGCACAGCGGCGAAATCACGGCCGGTGTCTTCCATCGTTGAAAGGATATAATTGCAGGTGCCGTTGAGGATGCCATAGACCCGCTCAATGGCGTTGGCCGCCGCTCCTTCGCGCAGACCTTTGATCACCGGGATGCCGCCCGCCACCGCCGCCTCGAACTTCAATGAGACATTCGCCGCTTCGGCTTTTTGCGCGAGTTCGAGCCCGTGGTGGGCGATCATCGCCTTGTTGGCGGTGACCAGCGCCTTGCCGGCCTCACTCGTCGTGCGCGCGAGGGCCAAAGCCGGGCCATCCGAGCCGCCGATCAGCTCGACGACTACGTCTACATCGGCGCGCTCGCCCATGATCACCATGTCATCTTCCCAGGCAAAGGGGCCAAGGTCGATACCGCGATCCTTGCTGCGATCGCGCGCGCTGACCACGGTCACCTGCAGCGGCCGCCCAGCGCGGCGCGCGATGAGGTCAGCATTGGCGTTGATCAGGCGGACTACGCCGGCCCCTACCGTGCCGAGCCCGGCCAGCGCGATTCGTAGTGGTTCTGACATCAAACTACCCCTTCGCCGCGCGCCCTAATCCAGCAAGAATTGAAAGGCCAGCGTCAGAACGCGTGCTTAGGGGCGATTGTGTTTGCAAGGTCCAAGGTCAGCAATCACCTGGGCATAGTCAGCCTCGGCGCGCGCGCGGTCCTCTGGTGTGGCTGAAACATTTGCCCCGGCGGGGATAGTGGCAGGAAGGAAACACGCCAGCCGGTACCACGTCAACGTGTTCCAGGCAGGCGGACGACCGGTCGATTCGGCGATCTCTGAAAATGAGATCGACCAGTTGATCGGCAGGCCGCTGTGGCGAATCACTGTAATGGCGGCAGGCTCGTCATCCTGAGTAGTCAGAAAAATCTGCGTCTCGCCATCGCCCGCCAGATTGCCCGGAACGTGAATTGCCTCGCGCACACCGGTTATGCGGCGCGGGGCGTCGGGGCGATAGAGCGCCGCGAGAATCGCGCGCACCTGTGCTTCGGTCAACGGATCATACAACACCTGCGCATCGGGCGCGATCAGCTGAAGCGCGCCCGGCTGACCTTCGGCATGGCTTGCGAACAGCAGAACTTCGAGCTTTTTGAGCTTTGGAACCTTGCCCTTGGCATCGCGGCGAACGTCCGCGAGGTAGTGTAGGGCTTCGCCGACAGCCGCCGGGCCGGTGAGCAGATTTTCCGTCACCGATTCGACATAAATCCTTGCCCATCCTGGCTTTAAATTGCCTGCGCGCTTGGGCTCAACCTCGGCAACCTTGGTGATTTTCGCCTTGAGGACCAGCGGTGCCGCGTCAGCCAGATCAACCAGATCAGCATAGGTAAGCAGCGGGGGCGCCGGGGCTGGCTTGGCCGGTGATTCGGCGAACGCGGCATCAGCACCCCAAGTTCCAGACGGTACCCCCAACAGGGAAACCAGCAGCAATGCGGGCGCATAGGAAGCGCGAAACAGAATCATTTGAGACTCCACAAGCAATTGGTATTTTACGGCAATAGCGCCATTTGCCTAAGCGCGGCTACGCTTCGAGCGATAAGATTTGACAATCCGCACTGTGAATCAGGCGTTAACCCGTATCAAGCACGGATTAAGGCGTTGCACGCACGCAAACTCGGCGTTAAAGCGGGGCAAACCGGCCTTACAAGCAATATGGGCCAATCTGATCGCATCGAACTTCGTTTGGTTGTGTATCAGGTCCGGTTCAACCGGCAGGGTGGTAAAATTTGGGATGTGGTCCGGGCCACCGTGCAGAAGTGCGTTGGTCTGGGACGTCAGGTCCGGCTTTTAAAAGTCGGGATGACGGGTGTTTATGGAGTGATGCGTCTGAATGGCTTACGCTGACCAACAGTTGAGCGGTAATCGTACTACCGCCTTTGTGATTGTCGCCTTGATTCACATTGTGCTCGGCTATCTGCTGATCACCGGGCTGGCCTATGAAGGCTATAAAGAGCTTGTGAAGAAGGTGACGACGATCGACGTCAAGAAGGACGAGCCGAAGAAGGAAGAACCGCCTCCGCCGCCGCCCAAGAAGCTGGCGCCGCCGCCGATCGTGGCGCCGCCGCCAAAGATTTCGATCAACACCGCGCCGCCGCCGATTTCGGTCGTACCCGCGCCGCCGCCAGCCGCGCCGCCGCCGATCATCATTCCGGCTCCAGCTGCGCCGCCACCGCCGCGCTTCTCGCCAACAGGAGCTATCCCCAAGGGCAGCCCTGGCAACTGGGCAACCACCAACGACTATCCTTCGCAGGCTCTGCGTGAGGAACGTCAGGGCGTAACGCGGTTCCGGGTTCAGGTTGGGCCAGATGGCCGGGTTACCGATTGCGAAGTTACCGGATCGAGCGGCAGCCCTGATCTGGATGCCACGGCCTGCGCCAAAATCAGGGCGCGCGCCCGGTTTACTCCGGCAAAGGATGGTGAAGGAAACCCAACCACCGGGTCGTACGCCAACGCAATCCGCTGGGTTATTCCTAAGGAATGATTTTTTTGTGATCCGGTCAGGTGGCCGGGTCCCGCTCCTACCCTTCGACTGTATTCTTG
>JANNZB010000425.1:0-5897 GCA_031410395.1 Novosphingobium sp. | reverse complement strand
GAGTGGCTGGTCCGCACTGCCGGTATCGGCACTGCGCACGGTCTGGGTTAGCATCAGGTCAATGTGGTCACCCGGAAAGACGAAGCCAGCGACGCCGGACTTGGCCGAAGTCGAAATCGTAACCGCACGCATGCCGGCGCCCAGTGCCGCAGCAAGGAAGCCGCGATCACCGGGCTTTACCAGCGCGCCCTGGGTAACCGGCTGACCGGCGGTGACCGGAAAGCGGACCACGGTGCCGAGCAGTTTGGACATGTCGGCTTCGCCTTCAACAAAGTAGGCGTCCTGAACCATATCCTTGGGCCATTGCTGGAAACCGATCGAATCGGCGGTGATGATTGTGCCGACGGGGAGTGCCCGTTGCGCCACCAATACCTTGGGGCCAGTCGGAGCCGCCTGAACGGCCGCATCTGCCTTTTGCGCTGAGGCGCCTGTGAGCAAGCTACGCGCCGCGAGCGCGGTGCCGATAGCAATTACCAGTGCGCCAAGCAGCAGCAGCATTTTCTTCTTGTCCATGGCTTTTCAAGCCCCCCTAAGGAATTCTTCGGATACGAACCTAAGAATGGTTCCAAATGGTTAAAAACACGTTCACCCCGTCGCCGCACCGCCAAGTAATGGCAATGATTTGTCGAAAAGGGTGAGCAAGCCAGCGGCAGAAATCGCGATGCCATACGGTATGGCGACGCGTCCCTGCTGTCGGCGGGCGACATGCCAGGCACCAAAAGCAATGGTAAGAAGGCCGCCCAGCAAGGCCATAATCACCACGAGAAAAAGAAAGTTTTCCGGCCGGATCCACAAAGCCAGCACGGTCAGCAATTTGACGTCACCGCCGCCCATCGCCCGCAAGGCGAACAGGGTTGCGGTGGCGATGAATGTGATTGCAGCAACGCCCAATTGCCCGCCAACCCCCGGCCACAGCGCAAGGCCGCTTGCCCACCAGAACAGCGGTGCGCCAGCTGCGATGGCAGCGTTAAGCCAATTATCGATCTGGCGGCGGCGAAAATCAGTGAATGCAGCGACAAGCAGCGCAATTGCCAAAGCACCGATCAATCCATACGAAAGAAATTCGCTGCGCACTTTATTGAGCCCTCCGATCGGAAACACTGTTCCGTCTCAGCGGGCATAGCGCCTAAGGACTTACCAAATAGTAACCAGAGCAGTCAGGCAGGAATTAGGTATCGTAACGGTGTCAGTCGCAGGGTCCGGGCAACATATTGCGGATAAAAGCATTGATCGCAGGGCGATTCCCGCCGCTGCTACAGAATCGCGCTGGCTTGCCGGTGATGGCTGGTCGCTGCGCCGGATCGATTGGCCGCAAGCAAGGCCATGCCGGGGTTCGATCTTGTTTATGCCGGGCCGCGGCGATTGTTATGAAAAATATCTCGAAACGTTGGATTACTGGCACGGCGAAGGCTGGCGGGTGACCGCGGCGGACTGGCGCGGGCAGGCGGGTTCCGGGCGGCTCGGGGCTGACGCGGTCACCGGGCATGTCAGTGATTTTTCGTTGTGGATCAATGATCTGACGGGTTTTTGGGCGCAGTGGAAAGCATCGACACCGGGGCCGCACGTGCTGATCGGCCATTCGATGGGCGGTCATCTGGTGCTGCGCGCGCTGGCGGAAAAGCGGGTTGATCCCGACGCCTCGGTGCTTTCGGCGCCGATGCTCGGCTTCTTCACCTATGGCTTGCCGCTCAGCGTGCTGCATTTCGCGGCCAAGCTGATGTGCAAACTTGGCGATCCGCGCCGTCCGGCCTGGAAATGGAGCGAGAAGCCCGGTCAGGTGCCAGCCGGGCGCGACAAGCTGCTCACCCACGATGCCGATCGCTATGAAGATGAAATGGTCTGGCGCGAAGCGAGGCCCGAACTGGTGATGGGGCCAGGGTCCTGGGGTTGGGTTGAACGCTCCTATGCCTCGACGCGCATGCTCGACAGCAAAGGTTTTCTCGAATCTGTGACCACGCCGGTGTTTCTGGTTGCAACGAGCGAAGATGCTCTGGTGACCTATGAGGCGATTGCGCGGGCAGCCTCGCGCCTGCCCAACGGCGAACTGCTGACCTTTGGCGAGGAAGCCCGGCACGAGGTTCTGCGTGAAATTGACACCGTGCGCGATGCAGTGCTGCAAGGGATCGACAGCTTCCTTGACCGTGCAGCACCTCCGCACTGATGGCGTCAAGTTTTGATATTGCCATAGCCGGGGCTGGTATTGCCGGGGCGAGCCTTGCTGCTGCGCTGATGGGCTCAGGCGCGCGGGTGCTGTTGATCGAGGCCGAGGACCAGCCGGGCTATCACGCCACCGGGCGCTCGGCCGCGTTCTGGACCGAAAGCTATGGCGGCCCCGGCGTACAGCCGCTGACCTCTGCATCCGGACCGGCGCTGCGGTCTGGCGATTACCTTTCTCCACGCGGCGCGCTGACGATTGCCCGGGCGGGTGATGAGGGCGAACTGGAAGCCTTCGCTGATCGGTACGAGACGCTGGGTATAAGGGTTGAACGACTGGCGCGGCCCGCGCTCGAAAAACGCCTGCCCGGCCTGTTGCCCGAATGGACAGCCGGGGCGTTCGAGCCGGACTGTTCTGATATCGATGTCGCCCGGTTGCACAGCGATAGCATTGCCGTTGCAAAGCGGAACGGGGCCGCGCTGTGGTGTTCGGCGCGGCTGGTCGATGCGGTGTGTGATGGCGGTGGCTGGCTGCTCACCTGCGCCGATGGCCGCACCGTGCGCGCCGGAATTCTCGTCAATGCCGCCGGGGCCTGGGCTGATGATCTGGCTGAAATTGCCGGCATTCCCCGGCTTGGTCTAACCCCCTATCGCCGAACCGTCGCGCAGGTCCGCACCGCGATTGCGCCACCAGCAGACCTGCCGCTGGTGCTCGATCTGGGTGAGAGCTTCTATTTCAAACCCGAAGCCGGTAAGCTCTGGCTCAGCCCCCACGATGAAGTTCCCAGCCCCCCCTGTGACGCCGCGCCCGAGGAATTGGCCGTCGCCGAAGCGATTGGACGCTTCGATTCTGTAGTAAATTGGCACGTAGAACGCGTCGAGCACCGTTGGGCGGGCCTGCGCACATTTGCGCCAGATCGGCTCCCGGTATTTGGCTTCGATTACCACAACCCGCGCTTTTTCTGGTTCGCCGGCCAAGGCGGCTTCGGCATCCAGACAGCACCTGCAGCAGCTGAATTGGCGGCGCGGCTCATTAGCGGACAGGCGCCGGGCGTGGTCGATCCCAGCCGCTATTCGTCGCACAGATTCAGCTAGCTTCTGCGCTTACTGGCGATAATCTGAGTTTCACAATTCGCTGGCGAGAGGACGTTTTCATGGCGCACAAGTTTGAAATCCGCAAAAACAAGAAGGGCGAATTTGTCGCCTATTTCGTCTATAATTCCGAGACAATCTTCTGGACCGAAGGCTATGACAGCAAAGCCGGTGCCAAAAACGCCATCGCATCGGTGCAAAAGAACGGTCCGGGCGCAGAAACTGACGACAAGTCAGACGACTGAACCCGCAGGCGCTTTGTTCAGCCCGCTGAAAGGTGGGTTTCAGTATGTTGATCCGCTATGCGAGCGGGGAAGCTCGTGCGTTTAAGGGGTCGCTACCATGAACAACCGATTTGCCGCTGCCGCTGCGCTTGCTGCCTGTTTCGCAATGTCTGTCTCGCCTGCCTTCGCTGATCATGGCAGCGGATGGGGTGACGGTTATGGCGGTGGTTATGGTGGCTATGGCGGCGGTTACGGGGGCGGCTGGGGTCGCCATCATGATCGTGGCATTGATGCCGGTGACGTGATAGGTGGCCTGCTGGTAATCGGCGTGATTGCTGCGATTGCCACCGCTGCGAGTAAGTCGAAAAAGGACCGGCAGGAGGGCGACTATCGCTATCCCGACCAATCAAACCCGCGTTACGGCAACCGTTCCTCGCAGGATTCTGGTGGACGTGACTACGGCCGCTTAAACAGCATCGACGCCGCCGTTGATACCTGCGTCAATGAAATTGAGCGCGGCGCAGACAAGGTTGGTTCGGTCGATGGTGTTGATCGCGATGGTCAAGGCTGGAAGGTCGCGGGCCGCACCCGAGCAGGCTCACCGTTTTCGTATGCGGTCGATGGTGATCGCCAGCTGCGCAACGCTACGGTGGATGGCAAAGCCCCGTTTCGCGGCGGGCCGGTGCCGCTTGCACTTCAGTGGAACAGACTCTAGTCGCTGGTCCGGCGATAGGCGGGAAGCGCCAGTTTCAGCCTGATTGCCGTGCCTCTCAAGGCGAATCCTGAAAGCATGGCTACCGGCCAGGTGACTGTGGCAGGCAGGTTCAGCGCAAACCCCGCGCCCGCCAGGGCCGATGCGAATGCTGCTGCGGTGACATAGATTTCTGGCCGCATCAGGATTGAAGGCCGCCCGGCCAGTACATCCCGAATAATTCCGCCCACGCAGCCAGTGATTACGCCCATCAGCACGGCGGGCACCAGCGGCACGCCATAGGCGAGTGACTTTGCCGTCCCCAACACCGAATAGGCGGCGAGACCAGCAGCATCGGCCCACTCGAGTGCTTCGCCTTCCCAGGCGCCTCGCGGTGTGAACCAGGCGATCAGCGCGACGATCAGGCACACCGGCGCAACCGCCGAATCGTGGATCCAGAACACCGGCGCACCGATCAGCAGATCGCGGACAGACCCTCCGCCGACCCCGGTTACGAGGGCGAAAAATGCCATTGTTACGAACGTTTGCTTCATCCGTGCCGCCAGCAATGCGCCGGTAAGGGCGAACACGGAGATGCCCGCAAGGTCGAGCAGGCCGAGCAAGGCGGGAAGATCAGGAATAGCGGGGGTTTGCACGGTCGATTTGCGATCTATACCAATAGCGCCAGCTTGCCCGGTGCCTCGCTGCCATCATAGCTGCCTGCAATGCTGCGTCCACCCGTTCAAAACAGTTGACAGCAGCAGCGCATATTGATTTATGATCCACAGTATATCATAAAATCCGGGAGAGCCGCCTGTGCTCGATTACGAAACCGCCGATTTCTACACCGACGTAGCGCTGGTCGATGATCCGCATTCCTATTTCGATCATCTGCGCGCAAAAGGTCCGGTGACCAAGTTGCCCGGCCGCAATGTCTATGCGGTCACCGGGTTTGATGAAACCGTGGCGATGGCGAACGATACCGAGCATTTCAGCACGATCAATTCGGTAGTTGGCGGGATGGTAGTGCTGCCATTTGAGGTAGCAGGCGATGATATCAGCACCGAGCTTGAAGCGGCGCGGCCAAAGATACATTTCTCCGACCAGATCGTTTCACAGTCAGGAAAGCGTCACACTGATCTGCGCTCGATCCTCGCGCCGCTGTTCACCCCCAGCCGCATGAAGGCAATGGAACCAAAGCTGCGCGCCACGGCCGATGGCCTGATCGATGAATTTGCGCAGGCGGGAAAAGTTGACATCGTGCTCAGCTACGGCGGACCCTATGCCACGCTGGTGATCGCCGATCTGCTCGGTCTGCCAGACGATGTGCGAAACCGCTTCCGCATGGCGCTCCAAGGCCTCGTGCCAATGCCAATGGACGCGACGCATGAGGACATGATGAAGAACCCATTGGCGGCGCTCGGCAAGGATCTGTTCAAACTGCTCGCCAAGCGCCGCCTGATCCAGCATCCGCTGATGGCGCCCGTGCGGGCGCTGTTTGGTGCGTCCAAGGATATACTCGCCGAAATGGCCGCCGCGCGATTCCCCGATGGCGGCAAACCGACGCTGATCGATATTACTTCGCTCGCCGCCTTTCTGTTCGGCGCAGGGCAAGACACCACCAACCGGCTGCTCGCCGCCTGCATGAAGGTCATCGCGACGCGGCCCGACGTGCAGCAGGTCATGCGCGATGATCCGGGGCGTATCGGCGAACTGATCGAGGAAACGCTGCGGCT
>JANNZB010000424.1:0-2872 GCA_031410395.1 Novosphingobium sp. | reverse complement strand
GCCGCCAGAGTGAACAGCAGCAGCGACCCGTGGGTTGGCACGTGCAAAATACCCTTCACCACGACCATCAACGAGAGCAGTGCAGCCAGCAGCACCACCAGACCCATCGACCAAATCTTTGCCAGCATGATTTCAACGGGCGTCACAGGCATTACCAGCAGATGCTCCAACGTGCCGTGTTCGCGTTCGCGGATCAGCGATGCGCCCGTCAGGATGATTGACAGCATTGTGAGGCTGTTGATGATCTCCATGATCGACGTGAACCAGCGTCCTTCCAAGTTCGGGTTGAAGCGCGTCCGCAGCTGCAGATCCACAGGGGGGGGGGCACTGCTGCGATAGCGCTGCACGAATTCGCCGACTTCGGCGCCAATGATCTGTTGTATTTCACCATTACCGGCAAACGCCTGGGCTATGCGCGTCGCGTCGACATTGAGCTGTATTGCCGGGGAGCGCCCGGCCAGAACATCGCGCTGAAAATTCGGTGGAATGTCCAGCACGAAAATATACTTTCCCTCGTCCATTCCGGCATCGACCTGCGCCAGTGTTACAATCGCCGGCGTCATGAACCGCGGTGCGTAAAAACTGGAGGTAATCCGCGCGGATAGTGGCGATCCATCCTCATCGACGATGGCGATGGGCGCATTATTCAGACTGTCGGGCTCGGTGGCCGATAAGTAGATCTGCGCCGTGAAGACGAAGACGATCAGGAACAGCAACATCGGCTCGCGGAGCAGGCTCCACAACTCCTTGATGCCGAGGCGAAAGATGTTAGCGGCGCGCATGGCATCAGGTCTCCTGCTTCTTGAGGAGCACGATAGCCGCACCGAGAATCACGGGCACTGCAATGAGCAGTGGCAAAAACGAGGATGCCAGGCTGGGAAAATCCAGCGCCTTGTTGAAGACGCCGCGACTTATGGTCACAAAATGCGAAGCCGGAAAGATGCGCCCGAAAAATCCGCTCAACCCTTCGAGCGATGATACCGGAATGAACATGCCGGAATATTTCATGAAAGGAAAAATCGTGACGATCAACGTCAGGTACACCGCCGCGATCTGGCTGCGCACAAAGGCCGAGATGAGCAGGCCAATACCGGTTGCGCAAATGACGAAGAGCAAGGCGGCCAGTGCCATCGCCATGAAACTGCCCTTGATCGGCACCCCGAACAGGGTGACGGCGAGCACCGCCATTACAACGAAATTGAACATCGCCAGCGCGACATAGGGCATCTGCTTGCCGAGCAGGAATTCGCTGCGGGTTACAGGTGTTACATAGAGGTTGATGATCGACCCCAGTTCCTTCTCGCGCACCACCGAGAGCGCTGCCAATATGGACGACACCATTAAGAGCATCATGGGCATCACTGCCGGCAATATGGCGGGCAGGCTTGCCACCTCAGGATTATAGCGGAAGCGGACCTCCACGGTACTGGCCGCAACCTGCGATATGCCCAGGCGGCGCTCGACTAGCTCGGTCAGCCACGTCTGGTGCATGCCTTGCACGTAGCCCGCCACGGTTTCTGCGCGATCCGGCATCGCACCGTCTATCCAGGCGCCGATCTGCGCGGTCGCGCCGCGATCGACGTCGCGGCCAAAGTTTGGCGGAATCTCGATGGCCAGCGCAAGTTCGCCGCTGCGCATGCGCCGGTCCAGATCGGTATAATCGGTAATCGGCGCCTTCTGGGTGAAATAGCGCGAACCGGAGAGTGACAGTGCATAGTTCTGGCTTAGCACCGACTGATCGCGGTCCAGGACGGCGTAATTCAGGTTGTTGACGTCTATGCTTATGCCGTAGCTGAACAGGACCATCAGGAGCACCGAACCGAGCAGCGCCAGGGTTGCCCGCACCGGTTCACGCATAAGTTCCTGCGTCTCGCGCAGCGTGCAGGCGAAGGCGCGGCCTGGGCTGAAGCGCCGCCGCCGGAGCTTGGCCGATGCCGGGGGCTGATCGGCCAGCAGTCCAGTATCAGCCTGCTGCCTGTCGACGTGTCCCGCGACGGCCAGTTCCGTATTGGCAGTACCAGCCGCCGAGGCTTCCTCCAGATAGCTGATAAAGGCCTGTTCCAGTGTCTTGACGCTGCGCCGCTTGACCAGTGCGGCGGGGCTGTCGGTGACCAGCACCTTCCCCGCGTGCATAAGTGAAATGCGGTCGCAGCGCTCGGCCTCGTTCATGAAATGGGTGGAGATGAAGATCGTCACATGGTCACCCCGCGCCAGATCGATCATCAGTTGCCAGAACACGTCACGCGCCATCGGGCCCACACCCGAGGTCGGCTCGTCAAGGATAAGCAGCTCCGGCCGGTGAACCATCGCGACGGCCAGCGACAGGCGCTGACGCACACCTAGCGGTAAGCCATCGGGGAGGCTGTCCTGCACCTCGCTTAGACCGAAGCGCGCCAGCATCTCATTTACGCGCGCAGCGATGTCTGCTTGCGCCATTGCGAACAACTGCGCGTGCAGCACCAGATTCTGCCGGACGCTGAGTTCGCCGTAAAGCGAGAAAGCCTGCGACATATAGCCGACGCGGCGACGTGTGGCGATATCACCGGCATCGACCTTCTTGCCGAACAGCCAAGCCTCGCCTTCGCTCGCCGGCAACAGCCCGGTGAGCATCTTCATGGTCGTCGATTTGCCGCAGCCGTTGGAGCCGAGAAAACCGAATATTTCGCCGCGCCGGATTCGCAGGTCGACATTGTCGACTGCCGCGAAGTCGCCAAAGCGCATGGTCAGACCTTTGGCTTCGATGGCAATGTTGGCCTCGGCATCGCCGGTGGCTGCCAGCGGCGGCACAATCACCGGGCGGTGATCGCGCCGCTTCTCCTCGGGCAGCAGCGCGATAAATGCGTCTTCCAGAGAGTCCGTCCCGGTTCGTGCG
>JANNZB010000423.1:0-1578 GCA_031410395.1 Novosphingobium sp. | reverse complement strand
CGCCGTAGCGATTAACCATGGCAGCACGCGCCCTAAACCGCGAAGAATCGCTTGGGCTGGGCTTGGCTGTGCTGGGCCACGCCGCGCTGGTGGCGTGGTTGATGCTGCACCGCCCGGCGGCCGACTTGCCCCCACCGCCCGCGCGGATGGAAGTTATGATCAGCGACGAAAGCGCGGCGGTCTCCACATCGCCCGAACCGCAGGCCGTGCCCGCACCTGATAAGGGCCCTGTACTGGGCGAAGCTCCGCCGCCGCCCGCGCCCTTTTCGTCTCCAGCTGTGAAGCCTGCGCCAGCCCCCACTGCGATTACGCCGCCAAGACCAATGGCCAAACCTTCAGTCCAAACCAAGCAACCGACTCACGCCCAACAGCAACCGCCAAAAGCAACAACGAAATCAACAGGCAAAAGCGGTGCCAGCGTCCTTGACCCTAGTTATTGGACTGCAACTCCAGGTGCAAAGACCAATGGCACGTCTCAGAACCAGTCGGCCCCGATCACCGGTGCGGTGCGCAGTTCGCTCGCCGGTGCGGTCACGCGCGAAATCAAGCCGAAATGGCGCGGACGAGTGCCTGAGGGGCTCGATGCAGAGAAGCTTGTGACTATCTTGACATGGGATCTCAATCCGGATGGCTCGCTGGCTGGCTCGCCGCGTGTTGTGCGACAGGAAGGTACCACTCCCGGCAACCGCGCGCAGGCAGCCCGCCATGCCGAAGAGGCGATCCGCGCTGTGCGCCTTGCCGCGCCATTCGATTTGCCGCCGCAATATTACTCCGCTTGGAAGCACATTTCCGAGTTCCGCTTTGACAAGAGCCTTGGGCAATGAGGTGGCAACTCAGTTTTGACAGGATGTTCGAGTCATGAAGATTTGGTCGCTCTCGTTGTTGGTAGTCGTACTCGCTGCCCCTGCATTCGCGCAGCAGCAGCCTGCCCCTGCGACCCCACCTGCCGAGGAACAAGGTCTGTCGGGCTCGGTTTCCGACGATGCTGACTGGCAGAATCAGTCGATCGCCATCCCCGCCTTCGCCACCAATGCCGACACGCCGACGCAAACCAGCGCGGGCGGCACTTCAGCACTGGGCATGAGCCTAGCCACGGTGATCTACGGCGATTTGCGCAACAACGGGCTGTTCAAGCCGACCGGCCCCGCCAGTCTGCCCCGTCCGGCACTGGCGCAGATCCAGGCGCCCGATTATCCGGGCTGGCAAGGCCGCGGCTCTGACATGCTGCTGCAGGGCTATGTCCGGGCCGAGCCCGATGGCAACATCACAGTGGGCTGCTATCTCTATGACGTCTCACTTGGCCAGCAGCTCGCCAAGGCGGGGTGGACCGTGCCGCCGAGCGAATGGCGCCGCGCTGCGCACAAATGCGCCGATCTCGTCTATTCCCGGCTGAGCGGCGAAAACCCGTTCTTCGACAGCCGGATCGCCTATATCGCCGAAACCGGGCCCAAGGATCACCGGCTGAAACGGCTGGCGGTGATGGATTCGGATGGGGCCAATCACCGCTATCTGACGACGGGCCAAGCCACCGCGCTGACCCCGCGCTATTCGCCGGACTATTCGCAGATCCTCTATCTG
>JANNZB010000422.1:0-2102 GCA_031410395.1 Novosphingobium sp. | reverse complement strand
GCCGAAAGGCTCCAACACCCGCGTCTTCAGCAGCGCCGGGAACGGACGGCCCGCGACTTCGGTCATCAGCAGCTGAGCCACTGTGTAGCCGCCACCGGAATAGCGCCAGACCGTCCCGGGCGCGCTCTCAACCCGGATTGGAGACGTGTTTGCCGGTGGCCGTCCATCGAGTATTTCGGACAGTGTCGGAACAGGAGCACCGCGCGCGTAGCCGACACCGCCTTCCTGATTAATTCCTGCGGAATGGCCCAGCAGTCCGCGCAGGGTCACGGTGCGGTTCAACAGCAGCGGACTGTCGGGGAGGCTCCAACTGGTCAGCATGTGCCGCACGTCGCCGTCGAGCGACAGCCTGCCTTGCTGGACCAGCCTGAGCGCGGCGAACGCGGTATAGGTCTTGCTGATCGAACCTGCCTGGAAGAGCGTCCGCTTTGTCACCGGCATGCCGCCCGGTGCCGCCTTCCCGAACGCCACAAGCTGCACAATTCGGCATCCGTCGATCACTGCAATGCTAACGCCGGGCACCCGATAGTGTGCCATCCGGTCCTCGAGCTTGAATCGCTCATCGCCTCGCCCCGCAATGGCAATTGAGCGCCTCAGGTTCGTCAAGAAATCCAGCGGTGCGGCTGCCACGGCCGGCGGGCTGGCCAAGTGTGCGCCGCAGGCCAGACAGGCTGCGGCCAGGCGAACTAGCGTCATTTGATTGTCCTCGCTTTACTGATCTGACTTACCAGCGCGGCTGCAATTGCAAAGCATGCGCCTATGCCGAACCCGATGCGCGGCGCAGTGCCACCAGACGCAAAGGCGAATAGCAGCCCCATGATGAGCGCGCCGAGCGTCTGGCCCAGAAGACGCGCCGTCCCCTGCATTCCGCCCGCCGCCGCGCTCCGCTTGGACGACACGCTCAAAAACATCGTGCGGTTATTGGGCACCTGAAACAGACCAAATCCGAGCCCGCAGAGCGCGACCCCGATCACCAGCGGAATAACACCCTTCTGGGCAGGCCAGAGCGCCGACAGCGCGAGCCCCGTTGCCATCACCAACCCGCCGGATGGTGCTGTCAGTCTAATCGCAACTCGTCTCCGATTGGTGGAGCTATAGCTTTGGTTGCCAGGCTTCAGCCCATGAGCGACTGCCACTCGGCCAGTGCGGCCGAGCGGCGATCCTTGTAGGTCTGTCGATCGACGAGGTGGCGTTCCTGGTTGAAATGGTTGTGGACGTTGGCGTGGACCGAGGCGAACTTTTGAAGGGTCTTCATTCGCCTGAAGCGGAGCATCGCCCGCTCTCGTCGTCGGAACGGCAAGTGCGAGTTCTCGACCCGGTTGTTGGCCCATCGCCCCACCTCCTGTTTGTCGGCATTGCCCAGCTCATTCATCGCGGCGCGGTATGAGCGCAGCCCGTCGGTGGTGATCTTCTCCGGCGAGCCATGGCGCTTCAGCGCCTTCTTCATGAAGGTCAGCGCGGCTTCCTTGTCGCGGGTCTTCGTGATGTAACTCTCGAGGATCTCGCCTTCCTGGTCGACTGCACGCCACAGGTAGACCATCTCGCCATTGAGCTTCACGTACATCTCGTCGAGGTGCCAGCGCCACTGCCGGAAGCCGCGCATCCGGCTTACGCGCTGCCGCCGGATGTCGCCGGCGAACATTGGACCGAACCGGTTCCACCACATCCGCACCGTCTCATGACAAAGATCGATCCCGCGCTCGAACAGCAAGTCTTCGACATTCCTAAACGACAGCGGGAACCGCACGTACATCATCACCACAAGGCGGATCACCTCGGGCGAGGAGTTGAAGTAGCGGAATGGACTGGCGGGCTTGCGAGGGCGAGGCATACAACCCACGCTAAACGGCCAACCCTAACGCGAGGTGCATTTGCCCTGACAGAGCCCCTCGATGCCATTTCACTTCTCTCTCGTTAGTGACCGTGCGGGGCTGCCGATCGCCCCGCCGCTTTTGCCTGAACCCCAAAGCTCCAAAATTTATGATCCGAGGCTGAGGGTTGAGCTGCTCCCCGTTCCTTGCACCGCCCGGCTGAGACCGGTCCATCGTTCCGACGACATGGCAGGCCATGGGCCGCCGGTGCAGCGCTGATCCCCCGTCGCG
>JANNZB010000421.1:0-5604 GCA_031410395.1 Novosphingobium sp. | reverse complement strand
CGACCCGCCCGGTGCCGGTGCCAACATCGAGGAGCTGACCAAGATCATCGCCCAGCGCCTCTACCAGCGCCGCCTCGACCGGGCCATCGGGGCTGTGGAGCGAGCGCAGCTGATCCCATTCACCAGCATGCCTTGCGAAATAGGTCGCGGCGAGATTTTCTCGTGCGGATCGGATCGCAGCAAGGTGGCGGCGATCTTCGCTGCAACGCGCGGAAAACTGGGCATCGTCAGCTTCAGCCGCCGAAAGCAGGCTCGCGACCGCCTCACCCATGGGCGGAGCCCGTCCCTCACCAATAGCAATCCGCAGAAAGACCCATGACCCTTCGCGACGTCGCTCGGCAAGGCCAGCATCGCACAAAATACGCACATGCCGCGAGACGCGCGGCTGGCTTTGCCCTAGGACCTGCGCAAGCTCGCCCACCGCCAGCTCCATTGAGCTGAGCAGACGCATGATGCGCAGCCGGGTACTATCGGCCAGCGCGCGCAGGGTGGGATCGATCTTCATATTGGCTTTCATCGAAGTGTAGTAGCATCATATAAAGAATTCTTTATATGACATCAAGGGGCGGCGAGAATCGCACGCATTCCCAACAATTGCGGGAAACTGCAATGCAACATTTGTAATGGTGACGCCTCTTGGCTAGAATACGTCACCGGTCCGGTTTCGGGCCTGACCTGACAGAGTTTGCACAGGAACCCGCTATGAAGAAGCCTGACTCTACTAAACTGGCATTCGCCGCATTTGCCTCGATCGCCGTGCTTTCGCTGTCCGCTTGTGGATCCTCAGACGATCCCAACGCCGTGGCCAGCGCCGACACCGCCGATATGCCGGCTGAAGAAGCGGTCAATTCTGCCGAAGCCAATGTGCAGCCGGTACCTGACGCGGCAACCGAGGCGGCTGGTGAGGGAATGACCTCGCAGACTGAAAAGGACGCGGCGGCACAGACTGCCAAGGATTTCAATGATCTGGGTGCGGATGAAAAACCTGCTGATGCCCCAGCCAAGCCCAACTGATCGGTTGCGGGCGGGGCCGCGCAATGCGGCCTCCCGCCTGCAATTACCATGATGCGCTACGCTCTTCCGCTCCTCTTGATCGCCACGCTTGCTGGCTGCGGGCGCAGCGACGATGCCCCCGGCGGAGTCACGCGCGGCGAGCAAAAAGCGCTCGATGATGCCGCTGAAATGATCGAAAAGCAGCAACTTAACCCTAGTGCGATCCCGCCCGCTCCACCGGCTGCCACTGCTTCCGCTCAGTCAAACTGAACCTTGCCGCGCGCGGCTTTGACCGTGCCGCGCAGTTTCTTTCCCACCAGCCGCTGTTCTTTACCCACCCGGTTAAGCCGCGATTTTGCGCGCTTTTCCGGCAGGTTATGCGCATCGCGGATCAATCCAGTCAGCCGCACGCGGGCATCGGCCCGATTGGCCTCTTGCGTGCGGAAACGCCGCGCCGTCAGCACCAGTTCGCCGCGCGATGTCATCCGCGATCCGGCAAGCGTTTTGAACCGATGGAATACTGCGGATTCCAGCCGCAGGGCATAGATATCGAGCCGCAATTGAACCGCAGTCGCGACCTTGTTGACGTTTTGTCCGCCGGGCCCAGCCGCAGCAATGAAGCTTTCGCTGACTGAGGCCAGTGCCTTCGCGATCACGTCCTCAACATCGTCAGGCCCCATTTCAGCCATCAATGAACCCCAGCGCGGCAAAGTCTTCAGGCAGCGGCGCAACCGCAACTACCGGCGGCTTTCCTTCACGCCCTACGGTCAACCCGGCGGCGTGAAGCATGGTGCGGCCAGCACTATCTCCAGGGCCATCGCCATAGATCGGATCGCCGAGCAGCGCGGTGCCAAGCCCATGGAGGGCGTGGACGCGGATCTGGTGGGTGCGGCCGGTTTCGGGGCGAAACTCCACCAGCGTCATGCCGTCAATTTGCGCTACCTTGCGCCAATGGGTGACCGCGACCTTGCCCTTTTTCGCTGGAATCATTCGCCAGCCTTCCGCCGCCGAAGAAATCTTCGACAACGAAAGCTCAATAGTTCCGGCATCATCGGGCAATAAACCGGCGACGATCCCGAGATAGCGTTTCTCCACCAGTCGCGCTTCAAAAGCGGCGGAAAACCGCTTGAGCGCCTTAGGGTTGCGCGCCAGCAGCAAGCAGCCCGAGGTATCACGATCAAGCCGGTGCACCGGCATCGGCGCGCGCTGGAAACCCAGTCGAAGGTGCTCGAGATGATCGTCGAGACTGATCCCTCCGGCGCGCGGAGTATCAAGCGGCAGGCCCGCCGGTTTGTCTATCACCAGCGCCTCGCCGTCCTCAAACAGGATGGGAAAAATGCTCATGCCAGTGCTCCTTTGATGCGGCGCAAGGCGAGGTCGAGCTTTGCTTCGTCGGCAGCGAATGAAATGCGGAAGCCATCGCGGCCGCCGAAGGCTGAGGCGGGGACCACCGCAACACCGTGTTCGAGAAGGTGGAGCGCCAGTGCTGAATCCTCACTGAAACGGCTTTGCAATGCGGATGCATCAACCATGCAATAGAATGCACCGTCGGGGACCGGGGTGGAAAGCCCGGGAATGGCATTGATCGCCGCGACCACTTGGTCACGCCGCGAACGAAACCGCTCGCGCCAGTCCAACAAGAAATCCTGCGGCCCTTCGAAGGCGGCAACAGCAGCGGCCTGGCTAATCGAACTCGGGTTGCCCGAATTGTGCGACTGGAGCGTTTCCATCGCCGCGATCAGCCATGCTGGGCCAGCGGCAACGCCAATGCGAAAACCCGTCATCGCATGGCTTTTTGACACGCCGGAGACTGTCAGAACGCGCAAGGCAAGGTCCGGGCATTCGACAGCCAGTGTCGCATGGGCTCCCGGGGTGTAGCGCAGCGGCGCGTAGATATCGTCGCTCATCACCAGCACGCGTGGGTGGGCGCGGAGGACATCGCCGAGCGCCCGAAGGTCAGCAGCGGAATAGCAGGCGCCGGTCGGGTTTCCGGGGCTGTTGAGCAGCAACCAGCGGGTGTTCGGCGTTATCGCGGCGGAAAGCTGATCGGGTGTGATGCGGAAGCCCCCGGCGGCATGAGTTTCCATCGGAACCACCTTGGCCCCGGCAAAACGCACGATCTCGGGATAGCTAACCCACCACGGGCTGGGGATCAGCACTTCTTCGCCCGGATCGAGCGTCGCCAGCAGGGCGTGGAAGATCGCTTGCTTGCCCCCGGCGCTGATGGTGACTTGAGCAACCGGAACTTCGATCCCCAGATCGCGTGCGAAGTGCAGCGCCGCGGCGCTCTTGAGCCGCGCGGTGCCGCCGACCGCGGTATATTTTGTATCCCCGGCATCAAGCGCCGCCTTGGCTGCTGCGACGACGTGCGGCGGTGTGGCGAAGTCTGGCTCGCCCACCGAAAGCGAGATGATATCGCGGCCTTCAGCCCGAAGCGCGATGGCGCGGTCGGTCATCGCGGTGGTTTGTGATGGCTGAATGCGGGTTAGGGCAGCGGAGATGTTCACGTCATCAGCCTTGCCGGCATCAGTCCGCGCAGGGCGTTGCCGATGAAGAAACCGCCCGCCAGATCATCGAGCGTCAGTTCCACCTCTTCGGCTTTGCCCGCCTCAACCAGCGAACGCCGCAGCACGCCGGGTAGCAGTCCGAGCGCCAGCGGCGGGGTGAGCAGTTTGCCATTTCGCTCAACAAAGACATTAGTGAAACTGCCCTCGGTGACCAGCCCATCATCGCGCAGCAGCAGCGCCTCTGCTGCCCCCGCCGCCTTCGCCAGATCAAGCGCATCGGTATAAAACTGGCGGTCGCTGGTCTTGTGCCGCAAGCGCCAGTCACCGGTATCAACCGGCAGGCGCAGCACCGCACAGATGACCGGGTCCAAATTCGGCTGAGGCATCGGCGAAACTTCGAGTGCATGCGCGCCGTGATGCGAAACACAAAGTCGCACTTTCGATGGTGCATCGGCTTCAAAACACAGCGCCTGAATGGCATTGCGCACCGCATGGCGATCAAACGAAAAGCCCAGTTCACCCGCGCTCGCCTTTGCGCGCTCAAGGTGCAGTTCGAGCAGCGGGATGCCGCTTTCAGGGGTGAAGGCCATAGTTTCGATCAGATCGAAGCCCCCGGCAGATGCGCGCACGAAACCCCCTTTGACCAGCCCTTCGCGCCATTCGCCAAGCCATTCTGAATCGGCCACTACCGCCGATCCCACTCCCAAAACTGCCGTCCCGCGCCCATTTTCTCCAGGTACCAGCTTCATCGTCCGGATTGCCACATTGAAGGCGGCTTCACCAGATTGATTTGGAGCTGCGGGATCAATCCGCCCAATCGCCCCGCAATAGACCCCTCGCGCATCGCGTTCAACGGTGTGGATCAGTTGCATCGCGCGGATCTTCGGCGCCCCGGTGATCGATCCGCAGGGGAACAATGCGCGGACCAGATCGAGCACCTGCCTGCCACCTGCCAGTTCGGCGCGCACCGTGGTAGTCATCTGGTGAACCGTCGGATAGGATTCCACCGCGAATGGCCGCTCGACCCGCACCGATCCCGGAACCGCGACGCGCGAAAGATCATTGCGCAGCAGATCGACGATCATCAGGTTTTCGGCGCGGTCTTTTGTCGATGCGGCGAGTTCGGCTGACAGCGCCGCGTCTTCAGCTGCATCGCGCCCTCGAGGCCGGGTTCCCTTCATCGGCTTGACCGTTGCCGCACCATCTTTCAGCGCCACGAATAGTTCGGGCGAAAAGCTCGCCAGCCATTGGGCGCCATCGAAAATCAACCCGCCATAGCCTGCGCCCGCCGCCGGCCTGATCGCGGCGTAAAGTGCAATCGGATCTCCATGAAATGCGCCGATCAGCGGAAAGGTGAGGTTAGCCTGATAGATATCGCCCGCAGCAATCGCTTCCTGAATATGGACAAAGGAGCGGGCATAGCCGCCGGGGGACAGCGCCGGATCGAGCGGGCCGATATGCGCGTCACCGTCGGCATTTTCGGCAAGCCAGGCGGGCACTTCATCCGCTGCAATCTCGCGGTAACCAGCAAAGGCAGCGAACCAGATCAGCGGCCCCGCCGCGCCGGCGCGCGCAACGGCGAGCGGCTGCAATCGCGGTTCGAGCGCCAGTCCCGCCTCGTAGGCGATCCATCCGGCAAGGTGATGGCCTGCTTTATGCAGCGCGCCAATACGTGCGAGCGCCACCGCCACCTCATCGGCGCGACGGGCAATCACAATCTCCAGCGGGGCTTGATACAGCCGCGCCGGGCTCGCGCCATCGGTGCGGGCATCGTCAAGCAGGATGAACGGATCGGGCATGGCCGAGCGCCTTAGTAGCGAATGCGCTTGCGGGGAAGCGCCGCCGCATTATTGCTTGGGGCACTGCGCACAAAGGAACCGGCAATTCATGGATAACATCTTCCTTGGTCTGGCCTCGAACGGCGAACGGCAGGAACTGCGGCTGAGCCGCGCCAACCGCCACGGGCTGATCGCCGGCGCAACTGGCACCGGTAAAACTGTGAGCCTGCAGACGATTGCCGAGCAGTTTTCCGCCGACGGCGTTCCGGTATTCCTCGCCGACGTGAAGGGCGATCTTTCAGGCATCTGCATGGCCGGCAGCCACA
>JANNZB010000420.1:0-3277 GCA_031410395.1 Novosphingobium sp. | reverse complement strand
GGAACCGTCACGCTGGCGCTGCTGGCGATTGTTGCGGCGTTCGTTGTCTGGGTCACCCAGATCGGCCAGGGCGATCAGCAGGAATTCGATATTTTCTTCAAGCAGTCGGTCGATGGCCTCTCGAAAGGTGTCGCGGTCAACTACGCAGGCGTTCCCGCCGGCCAGGTCAGCCAGATTGAACTGTGGCCGCAGGATCCGAGCTTTGTGCGGGTGCGCATTCAGGTAGTCGAAAAAATTCCCATTCTGCAGGGCACCACGGCGACCATCCAGGGCAGTTTTACCGGCGGATCGACGATCCAGCTCAATGGCGGGCTGAAAGGCGCGGTTCCGATTACCGAGCCGGGCCCGGGGCCGGACAATGTGCCGGTAATCCCGACCAAGCGTGGCGGGCTGGGTGAACTTTTGTCGAATGCGCCGGTGCTGCTTGACCGGTTGGCGACGGTTACCGAAAAGATTTCCGAAATGCTGTCGGAGAAGAACCAGCTTTCGATCCAGCATATCCTCGCCAATACCGACCGGATGTCTGGGCAATTCGCCGATGCCTCGCCGCAGGTGAAAGCAACGCTGGCCGAACTCCAGGTTACGCTGCGGCAGGCAACGCTCTCGCTGGCATCGTTCGAACAAACATCAAATTCAGCTAATGCCGTGCTCGGCAGCGATGGCAAGGCGCTGGCCAAGCAGCTGCATGATACGATTGCTTCGGCGAAAAGTGCCGCCGATTCGCTGCAATCGGCAATGGCCGATGCCAAGCCGGCAATACGCCAGCTATCGACATCAACTTTGCCCGAAGCTGAGGCGGTTATCCGCGATTTGCGCGCTACGTCCAAATCGCTGCGGGCGGTTACCGAAAAGATTGACGAACAAGGCGCGGGCGCAGTGATCGGCGGACCTAAGCTGCCGGACTACAAGCCATGAGAGGGCAGGAGAAAATGAATTCAGGCGCGTGGGCAAAGTGTGCTGCGCCACTGGCGCTGGCGTTATTGCTGCAAGGCTGCATCTCGTTCGGCGGCAAGGTTCCGCCAACGCTGCTGCGCCTTACGTCAACGCAGTCGGCTCCGGCTGGCACATCGCTGAGCGGAAGAACTTCGGACGCTATCGTTGTGCTCGATCCCGATACCGATCGCAGCATTGCGGTCACCCGGGTGATGGTCCAGGTGGATGATAGCAACATCGCCTATCTCGCGAAGGCGCAGTGGGCCGAACGCCCATCGCACATGTTCGCCGCGCTGATGGCGGAAACCGTGCGGGCGGGGGGCAAGCATCTGGTGTTTACCGCAGACGAAGCGGTTACCGTACTCGGTTCGCGGCTTGGCGGCAGACTGATGGCCTTCGGATATGATGCGCGCGAACAGGCGGTTGTGGTTCGCTATGACGCGGTGCTGTCGGCTCCGGGGGGCATGGTCAGTACCAAGCGGTTTGAAGCGAAGATTGCTGGTGTGGCAGCAACGCCAGAGGCGGTCGGTCCGGCGCTCAACCGCGCTGCCAACCAGGTCGCGGGGCAGGTTTCGGATTGGCTTGGCTGACGCTTAAAGTCTGATGCAGCGATGCTGAATTAGAAGCGGTATTTCCCCGTTGCCGAGTTCACGTCCCTCGATCAGTAATTAGCCTGCGGTGTTGGGTGCGGGGCTCGATGCTGGCAGTTCAGCGGCGGGTGCAGGAGAAATTGGCGCAGGTGCCTGATCCATTCTGCTGGGGGTTGAACTGTCTGGCGCATCGACCGCTGCCGGCGCTGTGGCGACGTGCTGGAAATCGCTGGTCGCCGGTGTCCAGTCGCTCGCAAAGGCAGGGCTTTGATCAGCCTTTGCGCCTAAAGCCGCCATATCGGCAAAAGCCGCCGAGAACGATGGGGCCTGCTGCTGCACCGAATTATGATGCACAGTGTGCGAAGATGAATGGTGCAGGGTGGTGTGCACCGCCGAAGCCGCCATCCGCGCGAGCTTTGGGCTTGGCACTGCATGCGCAGTGGCCGCCCCGAGGTGTACTGGCGCAAGCGCGGCGGTTTGCCGCACCGCCATGCGCGCAAGCTTGGGGCTTGGCACCGCATGCACAGTCGTCGCCACGACATGCGACGGCGCAAGTGCGGTGATCTGGCGTTGTGCCGGCACAAAGCTGGTCAGGCGGGCCGAGGGCTTGTCAAAGTTGACAGCAGCTGATTGCGGCGCGAGGGTAGCACGAAGCAGAGTCGCAGGCTTGGGTTTCGCTGGAGCGGCCAGCGCTATAGCTGCAGGTTTATGCGCATCGGTCCCAAATGCCGGGCTTGGCAGTTCAGCCTTGGCGAGCTGCTTTGGCGCAGGCGCTTCTACATAGTCAGGCACCGCGTGATCGGGCGCAAAGCGCATTTCCGGATTCACCCGAATCGAAGGATCGTTGACCGCAACATTGGCCGCGCCGGGCTCAACTACACTAACAACATGCGGAACTGAACCTTGTGAACCTTCGGCGAAGGCCAGCAGTTCACCCTGCATCGACCCCGGAACCGGCGCGTTGAGCCTTTTGTTGGCAACGTAAATTCCGGCAGCATCGGCCACAGCAAAGGTCAGGACGAACAGTTTAAGCCACTGCTTCTTGTTCGCACGCTTCGGATATTTTTGCCCCACTGCTCTGCCCCTTAGATGAGTCGTGATGCGTGATTATGCCAATATTAATCTTGCTTGCAATCGTTGAGATTTATTAGTCTGCGATTTGCGCTAGTCGGGCAAAATGGATGGCACCGCAAAAATCGCGAAATCGCAGTTCGCGCAGCTGAATAGCCTCGGCATCCTGGCCCCATTGCTCGGTCTGAAAGTCTTCTTCAAGATTGGCGGCGTCCCATAATGCTGAACCATCAGCCCCCTGCTCAATCGCAGCCAGCGCGATGATCAGCGAGGCCGAGAGCCCTGAAAGCGAGCGCAGCGCTGCGAGGGAGAAACTGTCATACGTCGCCAGTACCGCCTGTATACGCGCCAAGTTGGCGGGCGGCTGCGCGAGGTGCATTATGCCGCTGGTGCGGGAGAAGGCGATGTCCCAGCGGTGCTCGGCGGCGGTGAGCAGCGGCTCCCACAAGGTGATCTGGCGGCGGTGCAATGCCTCGCCAGTTTCGGCGCGGTAGCACAGGGTATCGCTTTCGGCATAGGGTAGCAGCGCTTTGATCGCGCCTTCGCGGTCTGATTCCACAACGTCCAGCGCATAGTCCGCCATATCGCGCAGCACGAAACTCGCCGGCTTGATCTCGCCTTCTTGAGCCGCCCATTCAGCAGCGAGCGCAAGGGCAAGTGCTTCGCCCGGAACAATTTGCTCA
>JANNZB010000419.1:0-1691 GCA_031410395.1 Novosphingobium sp. | reverse complement strand
CCCGGCTGCAAAATGCCGACGATGGCATGGTCGCCATCACCATGGCGGGAAGCGGGCGGCTGACCGGCGGCGTGGCGGCCGGCACGGAAATGGGCGATAGCCCGCGAGGGGTGGCGCTGGCCGATCAGACCGGTCTCGGCTTTGGCCGGGTGGCCTATCTCATCGGCACGATCGCCCCGCTTGGCCTCGTCCGGCTTGCAGGCGGCATCCTCATCGCGATAGCCCCACTTATGGCGGGCCTGCTGCTTTTTGCTGGCACCAGCGGCGTGTTTTTTGGCTGGCTGCGCGCACTCGGCGCAGTCGCGCTCGGCAACCTTGCCCTGATCCTCGTCTACGGCGTCGAACTGGCAGCAATCGAGCCGTGGATGCGCGATGTGCTCTCGCAGCGGGCCAGCAACGTGCTGACGCCGTCTGCGCCAGGCGAACTGCTGGTCATCGCGCTCGCCTTTGCGCTGATTGCCTTTGGCGTTCTTGGCCTGACCTCGCGCATCGCCTTTGCCGGCGTCACGGGTCTGCAGGTGCCGCAGCTTTGGCGCGGCGGCAGAAGCGAGGATCGGCGACAGACAAATGCGTTGCCAGCACCGGCATTGCCAGCCCGCGATCTCAGTCATGCCGGGCAACTGAGTGATGCGGTATCCCGCACCATCGCCCGCGAGGCGCAGCTTGCGAGCGCCGCTGGCGGCGCAGCGGGTACAAGGATTGCCACGACTGCGCCCAAGGATCAGGCGGCCACGCAGACCCGCGAACCGGCGCTCGGCACCTCCTGGCGGCGCTCGGGCCGCCGCACATCGGCCGCCGCCACACGAAGGGATGGGCGCACATGAACGATCAATCGCGCGGGCCCCTTTCTGACTACTACGAAGAGGCGGGAAGCTGGGCGAGCGAGCGCGCGGCGATGACGCGCGCCAACCACAGATATGGCTGGATCGTCGCAGGGGTGCTGGGCACCGTCGCGGTGCTTGAAGCCATTGCCATCGTGGTGATGATGCCGCTCAAGACAACAGAGCCCTATACGCTGATGGTCGATCGCCAGACCGGCTATGTCCAGGCCCTGAAGGCGGTAACGCCCGAGGCCATCGCGCCCGACACCGCGCTCACCCGCTCGTTCCTCGTGCAATATGTCATTGCCCGCGAGGAGTTCGACATCGACACGCTAAAGACAAACTACCGTAAAGTGGCACTGTGGTCGGCAGGCGAGGCTCGCGCACGCTACACCGCCGACATGAATGCGGGGAACCCGGCGAGCCCGCTCACCACCTTGCCGCGCCGCGCGCTGGTCGAGGTGCAGATCCGTTCGATATCATCTCTGAATGCAGATACCGCGCTGGTGCGTTTTGCCACGACGCGCACCGATCCTGGAGCGCAGAGGGCCGAACCGCAGCTCTGGGCCGCTGTGATCAAATACCAGTTCTCGTCTGCAGCCATGAGCGCCGAGGACCGGTTCACCAATCCGCTGGGGTTCCAGGTCGTGCGCTATCGCCGCGATGCCGAGGTGCCGCCACCTGTGCCCGCGCCCGCAACGCAGGGACCCCCCGCCGCTGCACGGCCGGTCGCATCTGCGCAATCACCCAACGCTCCGGTATCCCAGCCAAGGCAGGCGCCATGAGCCAGGTGAGGATTATCCTCTGCCTTGCTCTGCTCGCGGCGGGATGTGCGCCTGATGCCCATGCGCAAGCGGCCAATGACTCGCG
>JANNZB010000418.1:0-7563 GCA_031410395.1 Novosphingobium sp. | reverse complement strand
CGCAGATTCAGCGTCGCCAGCCCTATCTTCGCCAGAATTATCGAAACGATACAGATGCGGATCACCACTGTCGCTTCCTGCCAGCCGAGCTGTTCAAAAGGGTCTTGTATGGGCGCCATGCGGAACACCCGTTTGCCGGTGCGTTTATAGACTACCACCTGAATTATCACCGAAACCGCCTCGAGCACGAACAGCCCGCCAACAATGGCCAGCACGATCTCGTGGTGCGCGGCCACCGCTATGGCTCCCAGCGCGCCGCCGAGCGCAAGGCTGCCGGTATCGCCCATGAACACGGCCGCGGGCGGCGCATTGAACCACAGGAAGGCAAGGCCTGCCCCCATGATCCCGGCGCAAAGGATCGCCAGTTCGCCCGCGCGCGGAACGTGCTGAATGCCAAGATAATGCGCATAGTCGATACGGCCGGCAAGATAGGCGATGATCGCGAATGTTCCCGCCGCGATGATCACTGGCATGGTTGCGAGCCCGTCGAGCCCGTCGGTCAGGTTCACCGCATTGCCCGCGCCGACCATGACCACGGCGGCGAAGACGTAATAGAATGGCCCCAAGGGGATATAACGATTGCTGAGGAACGGGATGTACAGGTCAGTCCCGGTTTGCCGAACGATGATGAATGCGGCCACGGCAGCCACCAAAAACTCGGCGATCAGCCGCGCCCGGCCTGAAATGCCCGCGGTGCTGCGCTTCTTGACCTTGTCATAATCGTCGAGAAAACCAATTGCGCCAAAGCCGATGGTCACCGCAAGGCAGGCCCACACAAACGGATTGGTCAGGTCCATCCACACCAGCATGGAAATAATGAGCGATATCAGGATCATCAGCCCGCCCATCGTTGGCGTGCCGCGCTTGGCGAGGTGCGATTTGGGACCGTCTTCGCGGATCGGCTGACCCTTGCCTTGCCGCACCCGCAGCATCGAGATGAAACGCGGGCCGATGATCAGGCCGATAACCAGCGCGGTCATCAAAGCGGCACCGGCGCGGAACGACTGGTATCGGATCAGATTGAGGACCGAGGGGAAGTGCAGCCACTGGGCAAGCAAATAAAGCATTGATGGCCGACCCTATTCTTGTCCCTCGGTAAGCGCCGCGACAACCCTGCCCAACCCCACCGAATTAGATCCCTTGACCAGCACCGCATCGCCGTGCCGAAGCCCCAGCTCGGTCAGCGCGGCAAGCGCCTGGTCAACGCTATCGCAATGGGCGAAGGGTATCGCATTGCCAAGCGCGACAGCGGCGGATTTCCCCAGTTCCTCTGCGAGTGCGCGCATCTCGTCGCCCACCAGCACCGCATAGTCGACGTGGGCGGCAAGTAGCGGTTCAACCAGCGCGGCGTGGAAGGCTGGGGCGAAATCACCCAGCTCTTTCATCGCGCCCAAAACGGCGATGCGGCGGGTGGCCTGTGTCGCTCCTAATTGTGCCAGTGTCGCGCGCATCGAGGCGGGATTGGCGTTGTAGCTTTCATCGATCAAAATGGCATCGCCGCCCGCAGCCGCAATCGTGTGACGCGCGCCGCGACCCTTCATTCCTGCCATTTCGGCCAAAGCCAGCCCCGCCGCGCCAAGATCACCGCCAGCCGCGCGAACTGCGGCCATGACTGCGAGCGAATTGGCCACCCAGTGCTCGCCGGGTGCGGATACGGTGTAGCACAAGCGGCGGTCACCCATATCGGCGGTCACCAATGAGCCGCCACCGGGAGCCGCTACTGAATCGAGCAATCGCACATCAGCATGTCTGGCAAAGCCGAACGAAATAACTTTCGCGCCCTGCTTCTCCGCCGCCGCGCGCAGTCGCCAGTAATGCGGGCTGTCTGCGGGGATCACCGCGGTGCCGCCGGGTTCAAGCCCGAGGAAAATCTCTGCCTTGGCCTGGGCGATGGCTTCTTCGCTGCCGAGGTTTTCGATATGCGCCGGGGCAATCGTGGTGATTACCGCTACGTGCGGGCTGACCTGTGTAGTAAGCTCGGCAATCTCGCCTGCGTGGTTCATCCCCATCTCGAACACGCCGAATTTCGCCCGCGCCGGCATCCGCGCGAGGCTGAGCGGGTCGCCGACATGGTTGTTGTAGCTCTTGACCGAACGTTGCGCCTGACCGTGGCTGCCGCGATCCAGCGCGGCAAAAATTGCCTCTTTTACGCCAGTTTTGCCGACCGATCCGGTCACCCCGATTATCTTGGCATGGCTGCGTTCGCGCGCCGCCCGGGCAAGCGCCTGAAGGGCAATGAAGGTATCATCGACGATGATGTGCGGGCCGCCCACCGGACGGTTTACCACGGCAGCACTGGCCCCGCGCGCAAAGGCGCCATCGACGAAGCGGTGCCCGTCCATATTCTCGCCGTTCATCGCAAAGAACAGATCGCCCGGCATAACGTCGCGGCTGTCAATCTCGACGCCCGAAGTCTGGAACGCACCGCTGGCTTTCCCGCCCGTGGCAGCGGCGATGGCATCGGCATACCACAGAGCCAGCGGCAGATCGTCGCTGGGCAGCGCAGGCCAATCAAGCAGTGCGGCGATGGTCATGCCCCGGCGACCTCCCTGACTACGGTAACGTCATCGAACGGCAGCACGCGCATGTCTGCCCCGCGCCCGATGATCTGTCCCTGTTCGTGGCCCTTGCCCGCGATCAGGACGATGTCATCCTTGCCTGCCTCAGCAACGGCAGCGGCAATAGCGGACCGGCGATCCCCAATCTCGCGCATTCCCGGCGCTCCGGCGAGCACCTGCGCGCGAATTTCCGCCGGATCTTCCCCGCGCGGATTATCGTCAGTAACAATCGCAATGTCAGCCTGCTCAGCCGCAACTTTGCCCATTTCAGGTCGCTTGCCCGTGTCACGATCACCGCCTGCGCCGAAAACAACTATCAGCCGCCCGGCCACATGCGGGCGCAGCGCGGCAATCGCCGCCTCAAGCGCATCGGCGGTATGCGCGTAATCGACATAGACCGGCGCACCGGCGCGCGTAATCGCCGCGCGTTCCAGCCGTCCGCGCACCGGTTGAAGGCGGGATAGCGCATCGAAAGTCGCTCCAGCATCGCCGCCTGTTGCCAGCACCAGCCCGGCAGCGATCAACGCATTTGCTGCCTGATAGGCACCGATCAGCGGCAGATTGACCTTGCGCCGCTGCCCGTCAAATTCGATCTCGAGCACTTGCCCAAGCTGCGATGGGGTGCGGGCGAGAAGACGGATCGCGTTTCCGCTCTTGGCCACCTTCTCGCCCACGGCGAACAGGCTCAGCCCCCGGGTCGTGGCCTGTTCGGATGCTTTGGCTGACCAGCTGTCATCAGCCCAGATTACTGCCGTTCCGCCCGGTTCGATCACTTCATCAAACAGGCGCATCTTGGCGGCGAAATAATCTTCCATCGTGTGATGATAGTCGAGGTGATCGCGGCTGAGGTTGGTGAAAGCCCCTGCCCGAACCCGCAGCCCCTCGTTGCGAAACTGCGAAAGCCCGTGGCTCGAAGCCTCATAGGCAACGTGCGTCACGCCCTCGCGTGCCAGCCCGCTCATATTGGCAAGGAAGGTGACGATATCGGGCGTGGTCAGCCCGGTTGAAACGCTCTCGTCCGAAGTGGTGACGCCCAGCGTGCCGATCGAGGCGGCGCGGTGGCCGGACATCCGCCAGATCTGGCGGCACATTTCGACGGTGGAAGTCTTGCCATTGGTTCCGGTCACCGCGACGATGGTTTCCGGTACCGGGGTAAAAAATCGTGCTGCAAGCTGCGCAAAGGTGCGGCGGGGTGTGGCATCGGCGAAATGTGCCACGCCTTCAACCTTGGCCTGCTCCCGCGCGACAACAGCAATCGCTCCGGCCTTCACCGCTGCCGGTATAAAGTCCTCGCCATTAACGCTCGCGCCTTCAAACGCCCCGAACACGCAGCCCGGCGCAACCTTGCGGTTATCAATCGCAAAGCCGGTGACGGTTTGATCGCCATTAGCGCCTGCGGGCAAAGCGATCCCGGCGTGGCGGGCGATATCGCCCAGCTTCACTCGCCGTCCCCACTGGCAACCAGAGGGGCCAGATCGGTAATATCGATATCGCGGCTATCATCGGGCATGATCCCCAGCAGTGGGCCGATGCGCGGCACTACCCGGCCAACGATTGGCGCGGCGTTCCATGCGGCAGTGCGTTGCCCGTGGGTGGCCTCGGTCGCCTTGGGCTCTACTAGCGTGGTCAGCACCACGTAGCGCGGGTGATCCATCGGAAAGGCCGAGGCGAAAGTCGTGATCACCTTGTCCTTGTGATAGCCGCTCTTGTCACCAATTTCGGCGGTGCCTGTTTTTCCACCAACGCGGAAGCCCGCGGCATTGGCAGAGCGTCCTGTGCCAACATTGGCGATCAGCCGCAGCAACTGGCGCATCCGCGCCGAGGTTGCAGCCTTGAACACCCGGCGGCCAGCCGGGGCTTGCCCTGGTTGCAGCAGCCTGAGCGTCGCCGGACGCCAGACGCCGCCGTTGACCAGCGCCGCATAGGCACTCGCGAGGTGCATCGGGGTGATCGAAATACCATGGCCGTAAGCAACCGTGGTGGTAGTAACGCGGGACCATTCGCGCGGGAATTGCGGCATTCCGCGCGCCGGAAGCTCGATATATGGCTTTGCATCGAAACCGAGCGAACGCAGCGTCACATTTAGCCGCTCGCCGCCCAATTCATCACCCACCTGCGCCAGCACAATGTTCGACGAATGGATCAAGGCCTCGGGCACATTAAGCGAGGAGCCATAATCCTTGTGATCGTGCACCAGATGCCCGCCAACTTCACGCTCGGACCCGGCAGGATAGCGGCGACCGAGGTTTGTAATCGTCCCCGCATCAATTGCTGCCGCCACGGTCAACGGCTTGAACACCGATCCCAGCTCATAAATCTCGCTGGTCATGATGTTGCGCATCAGCTTCTTGCCGTTGGCATCCAGGATCGATGGCAAGTTGGGATCAAACGAGGGTAGTGAGGCCAGTGCCAGCACCTCGCCAGTATCGGCATCCATGACAATGCCGCCGCCGCCATCGGCGTTGCTCTCACGAATTGCGCGGGCAATTTCCTGTTCCAGCGCGCCTTGCACCCGCGCGTCAATAGACAGCGCAGTTGGCGCACCGCGCGCCGAGCTGTCGGTCAGCCGGCCGTTGAGCACCTGCTCCATGCCGACCTGCCCCTGCCCGCCGGCATCGACAAAACCTAGGACAAACGCCGCCAGCGAACCTTGGGGGTAATAGCGTTCGCTTTCACGCGGGAACTGCAGCGCCGGTTCGCCAAGCGCCAGCACGCGGTTGGCCTCATCAGGCATAATCCGGCGGCGGATATAGGCGGACTTGCCCGATGATAGCGCGGCGACCAGCCGGGCGTAATTCTCGTCAGGGAATATCGCCAGCAGCGACTGGGCAACTTCCTGCGGGGTGCCGATCAGCGGCGGGCTGTCATCAACCGGACGTGCATCGAACCACAGCGCAAAAGCGGGCAGAGCGCGGGCGAGCGGGACGCCATTGCGATCAACAATTTCACCGCGCGGCGGCAACAATGCCTGCGCCAGCGAAAGTGCATCCGGATTTTCATTGCCAAACCCGGTCAACACCAGTTTCACCGAGGCGATCATCGCCACCGCAGCGAAACCCAGCAAAACCCAGATCACCCGCAGCTTGGCCGTCAGCAAAGCGTGCTGACGGACGTTTACCAGTTGGCCCCTGCCCGATGAGATCGAAGCAGAGACGGCAATCGCGGTCATTGGCGATCGATCCCCTTTGCTGCGACGATATTGGCTGGTGAAGATTCGACTTGCGACAGGCGGGTTGAAAGCCCCGCCGCGCCCGCAGGCTTGCGCGTCCCGTCTCAGGGAACTTCGGCAGCCATCGCCTTGCCGGTCAGCGGGCTGACCATATCGACCAGGGCAGACTGTTTCGCGGTATCGGCGCTGGCGACCATGATCGGCGCGGGCGCGCCCGCAGGCCGGGGTTTACCCAGCGCGATGAGCTGACGCTCGCCATCAAGATACTGGCCCGGCGTGGGCGCGCTATAGCCAAAATCGACATCGTTGAGCGATGCCAGCTGGTGCTGATTGGCGCGGGTTTGAAATTCGGTTTCGAGCAGATCCTTGTCCTGTCGCAGCACAAGGATCTTGCGCTCTGTCAGCCGAACCTGACTTTTCACCGCGTTGACCTTGAAGGTCAGCGCTAGCAGCAGCGCGCCACATATGGTGAGGATCATGGCCCAGCCGATTTTGTGCAGGCTGGCGTTTGAAACGATCATGCTGCCCTCCTTTGCGGGCCGCGCGGTGCGGCGTCTGTACGGGTGGCGGCGCGCAAGGTAGCTGAGCGCGCGCGCGGGTTACGGAGTGTTTCCTCGTCGCTCGCACGGATGGCTTTGCTAACCGCGGCGAATGTGGCGGCCGACGTTGCTTGGGCTTGCGGCAGATGGCGCGATCCGCCCGCCGCCGCGCCGCTGGCTTCGCGCAGGAACTGCTTGACGATGCGGTCCTCAAGGCTGTGAAACGCGACAATAGCAAGCCGCCCGCCCTGACGCAGCAGCACCTCGGCAGCGACAAGTCCCGCTTCAAGCTCCTCGAGTTCAGCGTTGACGTGGATGCGCACCGCCTGAAAGCTGCGCGTCGCAGGATCCTTGGGCGCACCGGCATGATAGCCGAGCGCCTTGCGCACGATGCGGGCAAGATCGCCAGTGGTTTCCAATGGCCGCGCGGCAACAATTGCGCGGGCTACCCGGCGTGACTGGCGTTCTTCACCATAGCGATAAAGCACGTCTGCAATGTCGGCTTCGTCAGCCGAGTTGAGGAAATCAGCAGCGCTTTCCCCGTCCTGCGCCATGCGCATGTCGAGCGGGCCGTTGGTTGAAAAGGCAAAGCCGCGAGCGGGCTGATCAAGCTGCATCGATGATACGCCGATGTCCATCACCAGCCCGTCAACCTGCGCAATGCCGGCTTCCGCCAGCGCCGCGACCATTTCAGAAAACCGGCGCGGGTGGAGGACAAGTCGCGGCGGCGCGCCAGCGCATTCGGCCCAGCCTTGCCCGGCAGCAATCGCATCGGGATCGCGATCGAACGCGTGAACCGTCGCGCCTGCATCAAGCAAACGGCGGGTATATCCGCCCCCGCCAAAGGTGGCATCGACGATCACAGACTCCGCCGCAGGTTGTAGCGCATCGATCACCTCGTCGAGTAACACAGGGATGTGCGGGGCGGTGCTCATTTCCCCCCCTTCCCAGGCTTGACGCGCTCCATCGCCGCTTCACAACCGATGCGGATGTGATCCCAGCCGGGACCGAGATTGGCGGTTATCTGCGGGCTGAAAATCCAGAACTCCGGACCCGCCCCGTGGATATAGATTTTGTCGGTGATCTGGGCGTGGCGCAGCAGACTGTCGGGCATGACGAACCGCCCGCTATCATCAAACACATAGCCGGGTGAGCCGAACAGATTGCTCAGGCGCTGTTGATAGGTCTGAAGGTCAATCTTACCTTCATCATATTGCTTGGTCTGCTGAATTTCGCGGCGGCTCAAGAAACTCCCGCCAAGCCTGCTGACACGAAACCTGCCGAAGCGACCGCACCG
>JANNZB010000417.1:0-5454 GCA_031410395.1 Novosphingobium sp. | reverse complement strand
GCTGCGGCGTGATACCTTTTCCACGCTGGCTCAGCCTTTGCTCGATCGGATCAGCCGCGATTACGGCGTGACCATGCTGGGGGTGGAGATCTTCGGGATTGATCACATTGTTGCGGTTGCGGTGTCGCAGGCGAGCAGTGGCTTTCAACTGGCAACACAAGTGGGTAGCCGCTTCCCCGCGCTGATCAGCGCAACCGGGCGCTGCATCGCTGCGTTCGGTTCTCATCCGGAAGCCCAGATCAAGGCGCGGTTTGATACGCTGCGCTGGGATGATCCACCAACCTTCGCGCAATGGATGGAGCAGGTAACAGCCACGCGCGATCAGGGCTTTGGCCTCGATCAAGGCAATTACATTGCGGGGGTAACGGTTCTGGCCGCGCCGGTGTGGAAAGCGCACGGGAAGCCTAGCCATGCTATCGTCGCGATAGGTCTTAGTGCCGCCCTAAAAAGGGCAGGACAGCCGGAACTGCAGCAAGCCCTGCTTGCCGCGTCGCAGTCATTGACCGATCAATTGGGTGGCTAGAGTCTGTTTCAGTTAAGCTGAAGCAGAGGGGGGTCGGCGCCGCTTCCACTTCAATGGAACAGACTTTAGACCGCCGCCAGTCTGAGTTTGCCGCTGCGCCGTCTGCTTTTCGCATCGCCTTCAAACTCAACCATCAGCTTGCCCTGCAAAATAGCGTCGAACATCGCCGGGTGCAGTGCGGTGGTGAATTCACAGCCAATAACGAAATCGCGTGCCCATGTGACATGCGCGGAAAGCGGGGCAAGGCCGGGTAATTTGATCCAGAATTCGTCCCCCAAGCTCAGCTTGTGAACCGCGCGTAATCTCAAGCCGTGTTGAGAGAGATCAAGTATCGAGACCTTGCAGCGTTTGCCTTTATGGCCAAATTGAACATCGGCGCGGAACAGCGCGCGGCGACTTCTGCGCCGTCCGATCTGATCATCGCCCTCATTCCAGTTCGACATTCCGCCTCACGCCTGTTGCTGGCAACTTTGCCTATCGATGAGATCGATCATAGCTGTGGCAAGTTTACAGGAGGTTACGCTTGTGCGTCCCGAACGATTAGAAGCGGTTGGGGCGGAAAAATGCGCAAAGGGCGGGCACCAAATCGGCGCCCGCCCCCGCATATTTCATCAATTCATGCGTGATTACGCCGGGTTCCAGCCAACCACCGCCTTGATTTCAAGATATTCGGCAAAGCCATGCTCGCCCCATTCACGGCCGTTGCCTGAGCGCTTGTAGCCGCCAAACGGTGCCATCATGTCGAACCCGCCATTGACCCATACCGCGCCGGTGCGCATCTTGCGCGAGACATCGCGCGCCACCTCCAGGTCCTCACCGCTGACATATCCGCCGAGCCCGAACAGGCTGTCATTGGCGATGGCAACCGCATCATCGAGATCATCATAGCCGATCATCACCAGCACCGGCCCGAATATCTCCTCGCGCGCGATGACCATCTGGTTGTTGCCGACGAACACCGTTGGCCGCACGAAGCTGCCCTTTTCGATGCCATCGGGCCGCCCGGTGCCGCCAGCGATCAGCGTCGCGCCCTCGTCGATGCCCTTCTCGATGTAGCCTTGGATAATGTTGTACTGCGCCTTGGAAACCACTGGCCCCATGGCGAAATTGCCGGTGGGATCGCCGACAGTGACACCATTGGCGGCTTCGGTTGCGGCAGCTATCGCCTCGTCCATCCGTGCGGCAGGGACCAGCAGGCGCGATCCGGCAGAGCAGGTCTGGCCCGAATTGCCCATCATGCCGCCGGTTGCGTTCGCAACGTTTGTTGCCATCGAGGCATCGTCCAAAATGATCCAAGCAGACTTGCCGCCCAGTTCCAGCCCGACGCGTTTGACCGTGTCTGCGGCGTCCTTCTGAATCTGCACGCCGACAGGCTCTGAGCCGGTAAACGAGATCATATCGACATCTGGATGCGTTGAAAGGTGGGTGCCGATCACTGAACCCTGACCTTGAACCATGTTGAACACGCCCGCAGGAACGCCCGAATCGTGCAAGATTTCAGCAAGAATGTGCGCCGAATAGGGCGCGAGTTGTGGCGGTTTGAGCACCATCGTGCAGCCGGTCGCGAGGGCAGGGGCGATCTTCACGCAGGTCTGGTTCATCGGCCAGTTCCACGGTGTGATCATGCCGACCACACCGATCGGTTCCTTGCGGATCATTGTGACGCCATGTTCCTCCTCGAATTTGAAGTTGCGCAAAACTTCAAGCGCGGTCGCAATATGGCCCTTGCCGAGCATCGTGTGGAAACCGCAGCCGAGCGACAGCGGCGCGCCCATTTCCTCGGTCACTGCTTCGCCCAGTTCACGCTCGCGCTTGAGATATTCGGCAAGGATCGTTTCCATCAGATCGATGCGTTCCTTGACGCTCGACACTGACCATGTGGAAAAAGCGCGGCGTGCGGCAGCCACGGCCTTGTCAACATCGGCGGTGGAGCCAAGCGAGATATGGCCCGAGACTTCTTCGGTCGCCGGATTGATGACCTCGGCGGTTTTTGGGGTGACGGGGTCAACCCATTTGCCGTCGATGTAGAACTTCAGATAATCACGCACGGTTCTCTCCTGTATCCTCCCCGAAACGGGGAGGGGGACCGCCGCCATCGGCGGCGGTGGTGGGGGCTTTCGAACCGGCGCACCTTTGATAGGTTGCGCCAAGCCGCCAGCCCCCACCCCACTTCGACTAGGCAGTACGCTGCCAAGTCTTCGTTGCCCCTCCCCTGAAGAGGAGGGGCAAGCACTTCTTTACTGCGTCCCCTCAGCATACCAAGTGCGAAAGCGCTCATATTTCGGCATTTCTTCCGAATTGGCTTTGGGGTCAATCGGCACGTGGATCACCGTGGGGCCGCCGCCTTTGGCAATGTGGGCATAGGCGCGGGCGATTGCCGGCCCGATCTCGTCAGCGGTTTTGACGAATTCACCAGCAGCGCCAAAGCCTTCAGCAATCTTGTCAAACCGCACTTTGTCAGACCAGTGGGTGCCGGTTTCCGCCGTGCCTTGACCAAAGGTGCGCTTGTAAACGCCAACCTCAAGCCCCCACTGGAAATCGACGGCAACCACGCAAACCAGCGGCAGGTTCTTGCGCACCGCAACTTCGAGCTCGCCGATGTGGAACAAGAATGACGAATCCGATGTCACCAGCATTCCGGGGCGTGACTTCCCGGTTTCAGCCTGGTCAGCCAGCATCGCGCCGGTGGCATAGGGCAGGCCCGTGCCGATATGGCCGTAGTTCTGGTTCCAGATGACATCATGCGGCTTGCACTGATTATAGGTCCAGCCGAAGATCACCGATGCCCCGCCATCGCGAATCATGATGCCTTCGGGCGGGAACGCCCTGGTCGCCTCAACGATAAAGCGCGAAGTGTGTATCGGCACATTGCCGGTGCCGTCGCTCTTCGTCAGCGTCTCCTCGGCCAGTTCTTCGAGCTCTTCGGCGCCGTCCTTCATAAAGCGCCTGAGGCCGGGAGCTTCGGGGCGGCCATCGCCGAGCGCACGGCTAAGTTGCGGCACAACTGCGCGCAGATCGCCCACGAGCGGACAGTCTATCGGGCGGTTAACGCCGATTGCGGTCGGGTCTTGCTGGACATAGATCCACTTGCGTGTCGCCTCGCCGTCATACCAGTGCCGCCAGCGGCCAAAGTGCAGCGGCTCGCCCAGTTCGGTGCCAAGCGCAACGACGACATCGCATTCTTCAACCGCATCGATGGAGGCGTCGGCGAAGACATATTGGAAAGTGCGGTCCTCAAGCCCCTTGATGTATGAGGTGCCGCCCGAGGTCTGGATCACCGGGCAATTCATCAGGTCGGCCAGCTGCTTCACCGCCGCGCCAGATTTTGACGTATAGACCGCATGACCCACCAGCAGGATCGGGTTTTTGGCAGCCTTGATAAGTTCAGCAGCTTCAGCGATGCGATCACCGTCAGCGCCCTGATTGGTCAGGCGGTAACGGTGCGGCGGAAGCACGGCCGGCAGGTCGAGCTCTTCCATGATGATGTGGCTGGGGAATTCGATATAGGCCGGTCCCGGCGTGCCCGACATGGCGACGCGGATCGCCTCGTGGATGATCTCGTCGGTCTGATCGGCATATTCGATTGAAGCGGAATACTTCACCGAATCCTCAATCATCGGCTCCTGCCGGACGAACTGGATGCGGCCGCGGCGCACGCGGCGTTCTGTCACCCGGGCGCGCTGGCCGCCAAGAAAGATTACCGGCGAGTTTTCAACCTTGCAGCACTGAACCGCGGGCATCATGTTGGCCATGCCCGGTCCGAGCGTGCCGATAGCCACCGCTGGCTTGCCGGTGATCCGGGTCGCCGCCTCGGCCATGAAACCTGCAGCGGCTTCATGATGCGGCGAAACCACCGTCCAGCCGCGCGTTTCTGCTTCAAGGAACAGATGAACGAAATTGGGATCGGGAATGCCGAACAGCGTGCGGATGCCCTCAGCCTCAAACAGGTCAAGCATACGCTTATAGACGGGCGTCCCTTTGGGCTTCGCCGCTGCGTCCGGGGCGGGCTGATCATCGTACATTGTCTGAAAAATCCTCAAGCGTGATATCGGCGCCGGATTGCCCAAGTTCGCTGGTGGCCGCAATGGTGAACAGGGCCGCTCTGGCGATGGAATCATCTGACAGGTATTGCGGCATCATTGCGGCTTGATTGGACCACCATTGGCGTTAGCCATGCGGCTGACAATTCGGTCAATCGAGGATGCCCGATCATGGCAAGATTTGAAGTCCACCAGGCCGCAGATGTGTTGGCAATACAGCAGGTTATCAATGAATGGGCGGCGGAAATGGACGTCGGCAATGGTCTGGGCATGGCGCCCCTGTTGACGCAGGATTGCCAGTACACCGTGCGCGCTATGGTGCGCAACGGGCGCGATGAAGTGGTCGCGTTCTACAAGGGCCGACTGGGTGAATTTCCCGATGGCCCGCCGATCCACCGCCACGCGCTGACCAATTATCGTATTGCTTTCAAGGGCGCAGACGCAGCGCGGGCTGATTTCAACCTGATCTATTTCTCCACCGCCGCCTTTGCCGACAAGGCCACCCGGCCCGATCCATTCTCCTACGCCGACGTCTGGATGGACTGCCGCCGGGAGGGTGATGGCCACTGGCGCATCGCCAGCTTTGACAGCTTGCCGGTATTTGTGCGGATGCCCGCCTAAAAGCTCAATCCCCGTGGACAATCTCCACCCGCGTGGCCTCGCCATTTGGCCCCATCGGTGAATCGTATTCAATCACCGTGCAGACCGGATTGCTGTGGCTTGCGAAGAGGTTAAGCTCATCCTCCCTGATCGATGGCAGCCGCGCCGGATCAGAAATAATCGCTTGCGAATTCTCAAAATCCGCGCGGCTGTGCCACCAGATTTCCATGATACAATCGAAGCCGCAATCAATCACCTCGCCGGTTACCGGGTTGCGCTCTGCCTGCACAT
>JANNZB010000416.1:0-2041 GCA_031410395.1 Novosphingobium sp. | reverse complement strand
TGCTTCGATTCAGAAGGATTCTTTTGCACCGGTGATGGCGGCTATGTTGATAATCTCGGGCGGTTCTTCTGGGATGGGCGCCTCAACGACGTGATCAAGACCGGCGGGGCCAACGTCTCGCCCGAGGAAGTTGATGCGCTGATCGCGCGTTTCCCCGGGATCAAGCGCACGCAGACCGTTGGCGTGCCCGATGATCTGCTGGGCGAGATGGTGGTGGCCTGCGTGGTGCCAGTCGAAGGCGCATTGATTGACGTTCTGGCGATTACGACATTCCTCAAGCAACAGCTGGCGAGCTATAAACTCCCACGCCGCGTGCTGGTGTTCAGCGAGAGCGACTTTGCTCTTACCGGCAACGAAAAAATCAAGTCCGCAGATATTCGGGCGAAGGCAGTGAAACGGCTCAAGTCTGTCGAGGCACAATCGTAGCTGCGATTTAAGACTTACCAACTTGCGCACACCACTGCACTTCGCCAAGGTTCGCTTGCAATTCGCCGTCCAAGATAGAGGCTCATCAGCAGATCCATGAACCAGACCAGAACCAACGCTGCCACGCCCGACGCGGCGGCCCAGCTCGACATTTTCCGCCGCATGATCCGCATTGAACGCAATGATGATGCCACCCGCGCGCAAATCCGCCGCGGCCGCATTGCCGCGCCATACTATTCGGCGCGCGGGCAGGAATGTATTCCGTCGACAATCTCCAACCTGCTCACCGACGATGATGTGATCTGCACGATCTATCGCGGCATTCACGATATGGTCGCCAAGGGTATGCCCTTGCGGCCCTTGTGGGCGGAAATCTGCGGCCGGGTTGATGGCACCTGCAAGGGCAAGGGCGGCCCGATGCACCTTACTCACGCGGAAACCGGGTGCATGGTCACCACCGGCATTGTCGGTTCATCGATGCCGATCGCCAATGGCTTTGCCTGGGCTTCGCTGCTCGATGGTTCAAAGCGCGTGACCATCGCCTATTTCGGCGATGGCGCGAGCAACATCGGCGCTTTTCATGAGGCGCTGAACCTCGCCTCAGTATGGAAGCTGCCGGTAATTTTCGTTTGCCAGAACAATGGTTTTGCTGAACACACCCGCTATGAAAACGGCACCGGCTGCGCGCAGATTTCAGATCGCGCCGCGGGTTACGGGATGCCGGGCTTCACGGTTGATGGGAACGATCCATTCGAACTCTACGGTTACGCCCACGCCGCTATCGAACGCGCGCGCAGTGGCGAAGGGCCGACGCTGCTCGAATGTAAAACCTTCCGCTTCATGGGCCACGTGTTCGGCGATGCTGACACCTATATGACCAAGGAAGAAAAGGACGCTGCTATCGCTGCTGATCCACTGCCGATCTATCGCCAGAAACTGATCGACACCGGCGTTGCCACCGAGGAGCAACTCGCGGCGCTGACAACCGAGACCGAGGCCGAAGTGCAGGACGCCATCGATTTTGCCATGGCCTGCGAATTTCCGTCGGTGGATGAACTCCGCCGCGATGTCTTTGCCGAGGAGATACCGGCATGAGTGAAGCTGCTGAAATGATCAAGATGACCGGCCAGGCCGCCGTCTCCGCCGCGCTGTTTGAGGCTATGGAAGCCGATCCCAAGGTGCTGGTGTTCGGGGAAGACGTGGCTGACCGCGAAGGCGGCGGCGTGATGGGCACCACCCGCGGACTTTCGACCAAGTTTGGCGATATGCGCGTGCGCTCCACCCCGATTGCCGAGCAGGCGATCATCGGTGCGGCAATCGGCGCGGCGATGGCGGGCTACAAGCCGGTAGCGGAAATCATGCTGATGAATTTCACCACTGTGGCGATGGACATGATCGTAAACCACGCGGCCAAGCTGCGCTTCATGTCGGGCGGGCAAAGCCAGGTGCCGATCACCATCCGCACACTGACCGGTGCCGGTTTCCAGACCGCCGGGCAACATTCCGATCACTATGAAGGCTGGTTCTGCCACACCGCTGGCATCAAGGTTGTCGCGCCATCAAGCCCGGCTGATTACAAAGGTCTGCTGCTTTCGTGCATCAACGATCCCGATCC
>JANNZB010000415.1:0-2284 GCA_031410395.1 Novosphingobium sp. | reverse complement strand
AACCGGTTATTCACAATCGCGAATTATAATTCCATTTAGCATACAGTTCTGGACAGAATGCCCTTCCCCGTGCCATCGCCGCACTGTACTGAGAGACAGCGCGGGAGCAGCTGATGGTTGAGAATTCGAAGGGTCAGGTGACTGGCGGCACCGACATTACACTCTTGGGCGACGAGCATGTTCGAGTCTATCGTGAGACCGGCGGCGAACAGGGCTATATTTGGAACGGCGTAACCACGCTGTTGCTGACGTTCACCGGCCGCAAATCAGGGCTAAAACGCACGATTCCGATCATCTATACTGCGGTTGGCAAGTCTTGCGTGATCATCGCCAGCAAAGGTGGCGCGCCCACGCACCCGCTTTGGTACCTCAACCTGCTCGAAAATCCCAATGTCGAAGTGCAGGTAAAGGACAAAGTGTTTAACGCTGTCTCCCGTACTGCCCCATCGCCCGAGCGAGAGGAAATCTGGGCCAAATGTGTGGCAAACTGGCCTAATTATGACGTCTACCAGTCACGCACCGAGCGGCAAATCCCGGTGGTGGTGCTTGATCCAGTTTGACGACTGCGCCGTTACTCCGCAGCGCCGTGGCAATGCTTGTACTTCTGCCCAGATCCGCAAGGACATGGCGCATTGCGCGATAGGCCGAGGTGCGCGAACGGATCACTGCCGCCGGCAACCGGCGGTGCGGAAGTCCCCAGCGTTGCCAGCATCGCGTCCGAACCGACCATAGGCGAAGCACCAGCTTCAGCATCCGACAAAGCGCCAACGTATCCTGAGAGGAAATCGGGAAGATCAGGCAATTCAGGCGGCGGCTGGAACTGGATCTGGCTGGTCGACAGGATTTTGGTCACATCCTCTCGAATCGTTTCGAGCATTTTCTCAAACAGACCAAAGGCTTCGCGCTTATATTCGTTGATCGGCTGCTTTTGCGCATAAGCGCGCAGGAACACGACCTGGCGCAGCGCATCGAGTGTGGAAAGATGCTCCTTCCAGTAATGGTCTAGCCGTTCGAGCAGCACCGATTTTTCGATCTGTCGCCAGATCCCGTGATCGCCCACCATCTTCACTTCCATGGCGTTATCGGCCATTGCGGACACCCGCTCTTCAATGGTTTGCGGATCAATGCCATCTTCCGCGAGCCAATCGGTCAGTGGCAGTGACACGCCGACTACTTCGGCGATCTTGGCCGTCAGGCCCTCGACGTCCCATTGTTCAGGGTAGGAGCCCGGAGGGCAGGCTTCGCCGACGATGGCGTTGACCGTATCGCGGCGCATATCGACCACGACATCATCGACCGTATCGGCATCCATGATATCGGCGCGCTGTTCGTAAATCACCTTGCGCTGATCGTTCATCACGTCATCGTATTCGACGACCTGTTTACGCACGTCATAATTGCGCGCTTCGACCTTCTTTTGCGCGGTTTCAATCGCCTTTGACAACCACTTTGAGCCGATTGCCTCACCATCGGCGAGGTTCGAATTCATCATCCGGCTGAAAAGCGTGTCTGGCCCGAAAATGCGCAGGAGATCATCCTCAAGGCAGAGGTAAAACTTGCTGAGCCCCGGATCGCCCTGACGGCCCGAGCGGCCGCGCAACTGGTTATCAATTCGGCGGCTTTCGTGCCGCTCGGTGCCAATCACGCAGAGTCCGCCAGCAGCGAGCACGCGCTCCTTTTCGGCGGCCACCTCGGCCTTGATCAAGGCCTCGGCGGCTTCGCGTTCGGGCCCGGCTGGCGTGGCGGACAGTTCGTCATTAACCCGGAATTCGAAGTTACCACCAAGCTGAATATCAGTACCGCGCCCCGCCATGTTGGTAGCAATGGTCACCGCGCCGATGCGGCCTGCCTGGGCAACAATGTGCGCCTCGCGTTCATGCTGGCGGGCGTTGAGGACCTCGTGCTTGACGCCTTCCTTGGTGAGGAATTCAGACAGCAATTCACTCTTCTCGATCGACACTGTGCCGACCAACACCGGCTGTCCAGCTTCGCTCTTTTCAGCAATCAGTTTTGCGATCGCGCCGAACTTGTCCATCGTATTTTTGTAAAACTCGTCATCTTCATCCACCCGCGCTACCGCAACGTTTGTAGGGATGGTGACGACATTCATTTTATAGATGTCATAGAATTCAGAGGCTTCGGTTGCCGCAGTGCCTGTCATCCCCGAAATTTTGGGATACATGCGGAAAAAGTTCTGGAACGTGATTGAGGCCATGGTCTGATTTTCAGGCTCAATCTGCACACCTTCCTTGGCTTCCACCGCCTGGTGCAGTCCGTTTGTCCA
>JANNZB010000414.1:0-6607 GCA_031410395.1 Novosphingobium sp. | reverse complement strand
CCTTGGTCATCCCGGTGTCCTTCTGGACCCGCCCATGATACGACCAGCTATCGGCCAGCCACGAAGATTTGAGTAAAAAGCCGACATTGACGTTCACCGAATAGGGAACGAAGCCATAGCGTATCCGTGTACCCGCGGTCTTGGCGGCTTCAAGCTGACTGTAAAACGCCTTGACCGTATCGCGCAGAACTTCAATTTTCGGTTTGCTGTCGCCAGAATTGGTCTCGCGCATCGAACCCGTCGTATCGAGCACCATCATCACGTCGGTGTTGGAAAAGCTGACCTTGGCCTGACAAGTAACCGCGAGCGCCAGGTTGTTGAAACCGAACATTCGCATCAGCGTTGTCGGGACCGATACCGATGCGGTGCCGGTAACCGACGAATCCGCCTCTACATTCATCGTAAAGGTGCGTGACACCGTGCCATAAGCGCCTGACTGAAAGTTGACATCGAAAAACCGGTCGCCCGCCAGCTGCACATCGGCCGTCGGAATGTTTGAGGCCACCGCCGTGCTGCCCAGTTTCTTGCGCGCCGCGAGCACGCCCGAATCGCAGGCTTGCTGCAAACGGCTTTGCGAAAGGTAGGTGCGGCCCATATCGATGCCGCCACCGAGCATCGCGATAATCGGAACCAGCGAAAACGCGACGATCATCAAGGTGTTGCCGGCACGGTCGCGCGCAAGGCGTGACAGGAAGCCTGTCACCGTGCCCATCAGCGATTTTCCATGCCTCAGGTCCATACGGGCCCAGTCCTTGCAGTAAACGGCAACACACGTGCCTATCCCGCTGCGCGTATCATTATCGCCAAAATATAAAGTTAATTTGGTGAGGATTACGGGCTTTTACGCCGGCCGAATTTAAGTCAGCAGAAAGATCGGCCGGGAATAGTTCAGCCTGATGCTGCCCAGCCCAACGATGGACGCCATTGTCGGCACATTATAGGTCATCATCAGCGTCATCTCGGTGGCCCCGCTGACGCGCTGCGTCGCCGCCGTTGTCACGGTGATCGACAGGTTGTCGGCGGTAAGGCCATAGGGCGTATTGGTGGCAATCGAGGTTGCCTGCGCCGAAATCGAACTCGCCGAAATCTTGTTTGCCGCCTGATAGTTGGTCACGGCGTAGCGCGCGGTTTCTGACGCGACAGAACGCAGTGAATTATACGACCACATTGCCACGCCCATTTGCAAGACGCCCAGCATCATGGTGATGACGATCGGCCCCAGAAGGCCGAATTCGACCGTCGCCGCTCCGCCGCTATCGCGTTTGAGGCGTGCAAACATCGTCATGAAACCTGCACCTGCCGGGTGACGCTGTAATTCACCGCACCGCCAAGGCCGAATTTGGTCCAGGTCGGGGTGTAAGTGTCGGTCAACACGACTCGGACAAAAGTTGAAAACGATCCGGCGCAGGCCGAAACCAAAGTGACAAACGTTGCCTCTACGCCGCAACGATATACGTTGCTGACGGTAACCTTGTCCTGGGCTAGCCCGGTCGATGTCATGATCACGGTTTTCAGCGTGTCTTTTTTTGACTGGGTATCCGGGTTCGCGGCGATAACAATATCACCCGCCTCGTTGGCTGCTTTCTGCAGTTCATTTTGGCGCGCCACCATCCGGCTTACGTCGAAAGTGCCCATGCTCATCGCCAGCAGCGCCGGAAGAATCAAGGCGGTTTCGATCGTGGTCGAACCGCCCCGATCACGCCACAGGGAGTGCAGCCACATCACGATACCAGTTTCACAATACTGGCCGCGCTCGAAACGTTGGTCGTTTCAACAAGGCCGGGAGGGCAGAATGTTGAAAAATTCAGCGTGCCAGCCATGATGATCTTGCGGGCGACCAGCATCAGGCACTGGCTTGTGACAGTGGCGGTGCCGGCAAAATTCACCGTGCTCACCGGGAAATACAAATAACCGTTGAGCGTGGTTGAGGTATTGCCATTGATGTTGGTTTTGTTTGAACCTGACGATGATCGGTCCTCAAAAACCAGCATCCCGGCAAGCTGGTTTGCCGATGTGGCGCTGACGCCCGCCGCCTGCAGCTGGGTCGAATTGGCGGCCGTCAGGTTGACGTTTGAGCCGCCGTTGATCTTTATATAAGCACCGTTTTTCAGCACAATGATGATGCCGTTACCGGTGACCTGATATTGGCCATCAATATCCACACCGCCGCCGTTGATCACATAGACGCCTGAAGACATTGTGGTGGTGCAGCTGACGTGAAATCCGCCGGTGTACGTTCCCGGCAGCATCGAACCTGCCGCGCCGGCGGTGGTTGCGGTTACGTTTGAATACGTTGTCGTTGTCGTGGTGGTCTTGAATTCATAGTTCTTATTGTTACCACTACCACTGTCGCTCCCGGTGAGCTGCGTCGCGGTCGTGCTGCTTGATGACGATGAAGCACCTTCGGCTGTGCCATTGGGGATTGTCTGGTTGTTCTGCACGGTTGACGAATTGGTCCCAGCCTTGGGAGAACTGTAGCTAAAGGCTTGGACGTTGCCAGAGTTTGGCCCCTGACCGTACGTATAGGCGACAGCGATATTGGTCGTGATGGTGCCGCTCGTCGTCGTTGTGCCGCCAGCACAGCTATAGGTTCGGGCAGTAGTGTTGTTCGGCGGCGTATAGTTCAAGAAAGGGTCGTACAGTCCTGTCATGTTTTCGTGAACTTGATCGTTGGTATGCAGGTTGAACCAGTCGTCGATCCCGCCAGCAGACAGCACCCACCCGGCACTGACGGTTGGATTTCCGTTGACGACGACCGAACTTTCAGAGGTTGAAAGCGCCGCGATACCGCACGACGCGGTAAGCGTGGTATTGCCGCTGATCGTCACCGTGCCGCTGCCGCTTGGATCGGTTGCGACGATGCAGCTCGTATAGGATTGACCTTGAGAGAAGCTGGCTTCGGAGGAAACCTTCACCGTCACGCCGCGATGGATCAGCATTCCGGTAAACGGCAAGCTCTTGGTTGCCGTCGCGCTCACCGTAACTGCACTGTTGGCGCTGCCAGCATAGCTCGCCAACGCAACCGCCGGGACGTCGACAAAGTTTGTCGTCATCGAAAGGTTGGCGGTAAACTCCTGCCGCGCCCGGGTTACGTAATTCGCCTGAGTGCCAGTTGCAGTGCGCGCCCACGCGCCAGCAATCGCCGCCTGATCGGCAGCATATTGCATCTCGTTCTTCCACAGATACCACTGGCTGAGATCAACCGCGAGGCCAGCGGCGCCAAGCAACATCGGCAGCCCCACCGTGACGAGAACCGCCGCGGCGCCGCTTTTGCTTTGCCGGATATTCTTCAGAAATGCGCGAACGTGACGCACTGCAATTCCCCTTCGTGGGTATGGCGCATAAGATTTAATACCTAGGTCTGGTAAACAGATGGTGGAAAAGACTAAGTTAACAGCCGATGTTTTTTGCGATTCCGCCCGGCTTGACATCGCCTTGTTCGCACAGGAAGGCTGACGCGATGGACAGCCAGATCCTTGAATCCTTGCCGCCACTTTCGCGGCTGGCACTGTCCTATGCTCCCGCTTCGGCGCACCAGGATTGGCTGACGGCGCTTGCCCTCGATGCCCGTCTGGCAAGCGTGGTGCAGCAAGCGCGTGAACCGGTTCTGGCGCAATTGAAGCTCGCCTGGTGGCGCGACCGGCTGGAGCAGGATGTCGCAGCGCGGCCACGGGGAGAGCCATTACTGGCGCGGTTGGCGGAATGGCGTTGCGGCGGTAAAGCTATGATCATGCTGGTGAATGGCTGGGAAGCAATGTTGGAAGAGCGCCCATTCAAGGCAGGGGCGGTGGAGGCATTTGCCACGGGCCGGGCCGGGCTGGCAGGTGAACTGGCAGAGCGGCTGGGCTGTGATCGCAGGGCTGCGGAAGCACGCGCCAGACGTTGGGCGCTTGCGGATCTATCGCTGCATAGTGAAGACACTACAACGCGCTATCAGCTGCGCGATCTGGCATTGGCTGATGGGGCTGTGCAGGCCATCTGCGAACGCGCTATGCGGCCGCTCGCAGTGTTGGAAAAAATTAACCTGCGCGCCAGCAAAATAGGCTCGCTCCGCGCGCTTGGCTCACCGGCGGCGCTGTTCACTGCGATTCGCGTTGGCTTGATTGGCCGCTGACTCCGTGCTTTCTGTCATCGCATGAAAGATCTGGCATGAACCGCACTCTCTTCGGCGCACTCGCCGCCCTTTTGCTCGCCGCCGCCGGACTTTTCTGGTGGCAGGGGCGGGCCGAAACCAATGTTGGCAAAGCACCGCAGCAGCTAGCTGATCTGCCTGCCGGACAGGAACTTCCGGGTGAAACCGGTGATGGCCTGCGCGGGGCCGCTCCGCCCGAAGTCAACGAAGCCACCAAAGAGCAACGCCGCTTTGACCGGCTCGACAAGAACCGTGACGCCAAGATCACCCGAACCGAAGCGCTGATGCCGCGCGTGGCCATGTTCCGCAAACTCGATGCCGATGGCAACAATCTGCTCAGCTTTGAAGAATGGTCGATCAAGACGACCAACCGGTTCAAGGGCGCGGACCGCAACGGCGATGGAACGCTTGACCGTCCGGAATTTGCGACCACAAAACAGCAGCACAAAGGCCCGCCGCAATGCCGGTGCGGAAAAGTGGTGAAGCCCGCCGTAAAGCGCGGCAAAACGCCGCCGCCCGACGTTCCTCCCGAACCAGCAGACGTGTTAGACGACGACCTCGGCCCAGTGACCTAAATCTGCCTTCGCGCGGTCAGTATAGGCGAGCTTGCGCTGTTTTTTGTGGACCTCGGGCGGGGGCGGCGGGAACAGCCCGAAATTGACATTCATCGGCTGATAGGTCTCCGCCTCGGCATCGTCGGTTATATGCGAAAGCAGCGCTCCGAGCGCAGTGGTGCGCGGCGGTGCGGCCCATGTCCGCCCGGTGATCTCGGTTGCCGCCATCAGCCCCGCGAGCAGGCCTATCGCGGCGCTCTCAACATAGCCCTCACAACCGGTCATCTGTCCGGCAAAGCGGATGTGCGGCGCGGTTTTCAGCCGGAGCTGGCGGTCGAGCAGCATCGGCGAATTGATAAAGGTGTTGCGGTGCAGCCCGCCAAGCCGCGCGAATTCAGCATTTTCCAGCCCTGGGATAGTACGGAACAGCCGGACCTGCTCGGCGTGCTTGAGCTTGGTCTGGAAGCCGACCATATTCCACAGGGTACCCATCTTGTTGTCCTGCCGAAGCTGGACCACGGCATGCGGCCAGCGCCCTTTTGGAAATTCGGGCGTGGCTTCGCGCGGATTGTCGAGCCCCACCGGCTTCATCGGCCCGAACCGCAAAGTATCAAACCCGCGCGCCGCCATCACCTCAATCGGCATGCAGGCTTCGAAATAGGGCGTGTTCGATTCCCACTCCTTGAACTCGGTCTTGTCGCCGGTCATCAGGCCTTCGTGGAAGGCGGCATACTGATCGCGGTTCATCGGGCAGTTGATGTAGTCCTTAGTCTCGCCCTTGTCCCAGCGCGAGGCCATCCAGCACACTTCCATGTCGATGGAGTCGCGGTAAACGATGGGGGCGATGGCATCGAAGAAGGCGAGGCCTTGCAATCCGGTCTGATTGTGGATTGATTGCGCCAGCTGTGCACCAGTCAGCGGCCCTGTTGCGACGACCGTTTGACAACTTTCAGGGAGCACATCTATGCGCTCACGAACAATCTTGAGCGTGGGCAAAGCGGCGAGAGCAGCCTCAACTTCCGCCGAAAACGCATCGCGATCCACCGCTAGCGCCGATCCCGCAGGCACCTGCGCCTTGGCAGCGGCGGCCATTATGAGCGAATCGAACTGCCGCATCTCGTGGTGAAGCAGGCCGACGGCGTTGCTGGAACTATCATCTGATCTGAAAGAGTTAGAGCAAACCAGCTCGGCCAGACCTTCAGTATTATGCGCCGCCGTGGTATCCCCAGATCCGCGCATTTCCGACAACCGAACCCGCACCCCGCGCCGCGCCAGTTGCCAAGCTGCCTCACATCCAGCGAGTCCGCCACCGATTATGTGCACATCATGTGTCATCGCATCCCGCCTAGCCTTGCGCGCAAGATTTTCCAACGCCAAGCTGGGGCCGGGGAGAAATAGTTGTCATGCCCAAAAATGTTTTTGCCGAGGGTAGGTTGCTGCTGGCTGCCAGTGTGGTGGCAGCCATTGCTTACTATGCTTTGCGTCATTGTGAACTGGCGTTACCCATTGAAATTCCGCTGAAAGGCACTGGAGTGGCGTTGCTCGCAACCTACGCTTTGGTGCGAAACGCCCGGCTTATTGCCGTGGTCCTGGCACTTGGAGCACTGGGAGACATGCTGATCGAACTGAAGCTTGAATGGGGTGCAACGGCGTTTCTGGTCGGACACGTGGTGGCCATATTCCTATACCTCCGCCACCGCCGGGATAGGCTCGGCATCAGCCAGAAATCTGCAGCAATTTCACTGGCGATTCTCACCCCCGTGATCGCGGTTTCCCTGCTTTCCGATCCAACGCAAAGAGCGGGAGTAGGTGTCTACAGCGTGGCTCTCGGAACTATGGCAGCGAGCGCCTGGATCAGCTGTTTTCCTCGCTATCGAACTCATGAAGAATCGGCACGACGCCAACGACATACCGGACTGGG
>JANNZB010000413.1:0-2541 GCA_031410395.1 Novosphingobium sp. | reverse complement strand
CACTGGCCGCCGGCCTGATCGTCAATGCGTTGTTCGATCCCCTCGTCGGCTCCTGGTCTGACCGCATACGGACGCGGCTGGGACGGCGGCATCCTTTCATGTTTGCCTCGATCCTGCCTTGCGGCTTGATGTTCTGGGCGGTGTTCAATCCGCCAAACTGGAGCGAGACCGGCCAGTTGATCTGGCTGGCGCTGACCAACATCCTGCTGCTTCAGGCAATGTCGCTTTATCATACCCCGCATCTGGCGCTGGGTGGCGAAATGTCGCGCGATTATCTCGAACGTACCAGCATCATGGCATATAACACCTTCTGCCTATGGCTTGGCGATAGCATCGGCTGGATATTCTTCTTCCGGGTCTTTTTTTCGGCGACGGAAAAGTTTCCGAACGGTGCACTTGATCCGTCGCGGTGGCCGACATTTTCGCTGACAGTTGCCGCTGTCATCGTTCTGATTCTCGTCTATTCCAGTCTCTCTACCACCAGGGTCATCCCGTATCTGCCGGTCCGGGCGGAGGACACCCCGCGTTTCAGTATGCTGGAATGGTTCCGTGATATTGGCCGCACCTTGCGCAATCGCAACTATGTCATGTTGCTGATGGGATTATTCTTTCTATCAATGATGGTCGGCGTGCGCAGCGGACTTTGGCTTTATGGTGCGACCTATTTTTGGCGATTGAACAATGATCAGATCAGCTGGTTCGTGCTGGGCAGTTTTTCTGGATATTTCTTCGCCGCCTTCGTGGTGAAGCGGCTCCATGCGAAAATCGACAAGCGCTGGACCGGGGCGGGCGCGTTGGCGCTCTATTCTATCGGTCCGGCTTTGCCACTGGCGCTCGGTTATTTCGGGATTCTCGACTGGCAGACGCCGGGTTTGATGTGGATCCTGATTGCTTTTTCGCTGCTCCAACATCTGCCCTACAGCCTGATGACGACAACCGTGACTTCTGCGCTCGCCGACATTGCCGACGAGAACGAGCTCAAGTTCGGCCTTCGTCAGGAAGGCGCTCTTTATGCGACGCGCACGTTCTTCCAGCGGGTCGATCAGGCATTGGGCACAGCACTTGCGGGCTGGGTGCTGGCAATCGTTGCCTTCCCCGAAAAGGCCGTCCCGGGATTGGTGCCCGAATCTGCGCTGATGGGGCTGGCGGCCGCTTTTATCTTATCGACTATTCCCGGACTGATTGCGGTAATTTTCTACGGTAATTTGCGTGTCACCCGTGCCAGCCACGATGCTACAACCTCGGCCCTAGAGGCCAAACGGCAAGCCGCCGAAATTTGATTGCAAGGCCTTGCAATATTTCTTGACGCGGCCATGCGTTTTGCACTAGGAACAGGTATCCGCTGCGCCAGACAGGTGCGACGGATCGTCAGGCATGCCTGCTGGGAGATCGGCTCTCGGCGCGGCTTTGGCGCCGGGTCAGGGGAGTCTTGACCAGCACCCTCGCAAATTCCCGATCAATGGCGCGATTCAGATCAGCCAAGGGTGCTTCCGGTCGGCCTCTCAGATTCCGCAATCTGCAAGGAGTAGGCTATGCCCACCATTCCCGGTCATCTGGCGATCGTGCCATTTGTCAGTGTCGATCACATGATGCAGCTGGTGCTTGCCATCGGGCCTGAACGCTTCATCGTTGAGCTGGCGAACTATGTCGAAAGCGATTTTCGCCGCTGGCCTGCATTCGACAAGACGGCCCGCGTTGCCTCGCACAGCAAGGAGGGCGTGATCGAGCTGATGCCCGCGGCCGATGATTCAATCTATGCTTTCAAATATGTCAACGGCCACCCCAGCAACACCAAGAGTGGCCGCCAGACGGTAACTGCATTCGGGGTACTGGCTGACGTTGCCACCGGCTACCCTTTGCTGCTCACGGAAATGACCATTCTCACTGCGCTGCGTACCGCCGCCACTTCGGCAATGGCGGCGAAGCATCTTGCCCCCAAGGGCGCGCGGACGATGGCGATCATCGGCAACGGAGCGCAGTCTGAATTTCAGGCTATCGGCTTCAAGGCGCTGCTCGGGATCGAAGAAATTCGGCTGTTCGATACGGACAGCGCTGCCAGCCGGAAATGCGCCCGCAATCTGGCGGGAAGCGGCTTGGCGGTTACCATCTGCGATAGTTCGCAAGAGGCAATGCAGGGCGCGCAGATCGTCACCACGGTCACCGCCGACAAGCAATATGCGACGATCCTGACCGACAACATGATCGGCGATGGTATCCACATCAACGCCGTGGGCGGCGATTGTCCGGGCAAGACCGAGCTGCACAAGGACATCCTGCTGCGCTCGCAAATCTTCGTCGAATACGAACCGCAGTCGCGCATCGAGGGCGAGATTCAGCAGCTTGAAGCCGATCACCCGGTCACCGAGCTGTGGCAAGTGATCAATGGCGAAGCGTCGGGGCGCACAGCGGCGCGCGACATAACCTTGTTCGATTCGGTTGGTTTTGCGATCGAGGATTTTTCGGCACTGCGCTATGTCCGCGATCGGCTGGAAGACCACCCGCACTTCATCGAGCTTGATCTTCTCGCCGACCCTGATGATC
>JANNZB010000412.1:0-6424 GCA_031410395.1 Novosphingobium sp. | reverse complement strand
ATGACGGGCCAGCACGTGCTCTCAACCATGGCATTCACGGTCATTGCGCTGGTCAACGTGGCGGCGGGAAGCCTGCTCGTGCCACGTTATGGGGCTCTGGGGGCGGCGCTGGCATCGGGCGTAGCGTCGATCACAGGCGCTGTTTTCTGCACGATAATGCTGCGACACCGCACAGGATTGAATGCTTCCTTGTTCAATCCGGCAGCTCTTGGGATTGCTATTGCAGCGCTGACCGCGGCAAAAGCGCGGTTTCTCGGGAAAAAACCAGAATCAGAAGGAGTTGAGACATGATTATTGCACGAATTTTCGCGCAGTTTGTAACGGTATCCCTGCCCGGTGGATCGACTAGTCCCGTGTTGGCAGCAATCGCCTCAAACTCCGTCAGTCAAACCCGACAGTATTCTGGGCGCACTTCGCGATGAAGCCAGCGGCTATTGGCACGCCCTCTTTAATCTACACGTTGCGGCGCAGAACAGCGCCCGTTACTAGGTCGCGCCAAGGGGCCGATCAGGCCAGCACCTGAAACTAGCTCCTGAGAGGGAAATTCTATGGCGGTCTATTGGCTGCTTTTTGCATTCGCAGCGATAATGGCGATAGCCTACCCGGTGAATCAGACTGTTGTTCGCAGCAGTTTGGGCCACTCGATTGCGTTCGCATCGTTCGCGCTATTTTATACGCTGGTCGGGGCAATGCGATACGAAATTGGCGGCGACTGGCCAACTTACATGACGATGCTCGAAGACATGAGCCAAGGAAGTCTGAGCGAAGCGGTGGCTTACACGGACCCGCTTTTCGGCCTGCTCGCATGGGTTTCCCTGCAAATCGGCGGCGGGATTTACATGATCAATGGCGCGGTCTGCCTGATCCTTGTGTGGGGAGTGATTTCGGTTGCGGCGAAACTTCCCGAACCGTGGCTGGCGACGCTGATCGCCGTACCTTACTTGCTGATCGTGGTGGGAATGGGCTATATCCGCCAAGGCGCGGCGATTGGCTTGTTGCTGCTGGCGATTGCCCACTTCGATCGGGCGAAGCCGGCGCGTGCGATTATCTATCTCGTGCTCGCAGCGGGATTTCACTCTACTGCGGTGCTCGCCTTTCCGGCCTTCGCCTGGTCGCTAGCGCGGCGCAACAAGGCCTATGCTGTGGTCGGTACGATTGCCGCAGCGATAGCCTTCCAGTTCTTTCTCGCCCCTCGCCTCACCAATTTTGAAAGCGGCTATATTGACGCAGATTATGATTCGAGCGGAACCGCTGTCCGCCTGGCGATGAGCGTGCTCCCCTCGCTGCTTATCCTGGCAAGGGTCTCAGCTTTCGCCGTAACGGACCGTGCGCGCGGTATTTGGATTTCGATAGCCCTGGCCAATCTGGCTGCGATGGTTGCGCTCTATTATGCCACTTCGTCGACCGCAGTGGACCGGATTGCGCTGTTCTTCTCGATCATTCAGCTAGTCGCCTTTGGGCGCATCATGGGGTTGCTCAGTGTCTCACCACGGATGTTTCTGCTAACCAGACTGGTGATGATCGCGATTGCCGCGGCAGTGCAAATCGTCTGGCTCGGCTATGGCACCCACGCGATTTACTGGGTGCCTTACAAGTCGATCCTGCAATTCCTTTGATCGATGTCTGACCCGCCACCCTTGATAATGCTGGGCGCCAATCAGGCGTGGAACCTGATCAACTTCCGCGCTGGCCTCATCGAAGCGCTTATCGCCCGGGGGTTTCGGGTGATGGCTGTTGCCCCGTCCGATGCGGAAATCGAGACGCGACTGGCCGGACTGGGCTGCACTTTTTCGCCAGTGCCCATCGATTCGATGGGCCTGTCACCGCCGCGCGATCTGCGCAGCCTCGTCACGCTCATCCGCATCATGCGCAAGCACAGGCCCTCCGCCTGGCTGAGCTGGACAATCAAGCCAAACACCTACGGCGCAATCGCGGCACGGCTTTGCCGGGTACCCGCCTTGCCCAATGTCTCCGGTCTCGGCACAGCCTTCATCGCCGGTGGCCCTCTTGGCTGGCTGGTGCGGCACCTGTACCGATTCGCTTTTGCCCGGGCGGCGAGCGTGTTCTTTCAAAACGGCGATGACCGTGCGCTTTTCTTGCGCGAACGATTGGCGCGCGAGGGCCAGGCGCGTTTGTTGCCGGGATCGGGGATCGACGCGGCGGTATGGGCGCCGGCATCGGACCAGCGGCCCCAGCCGCGCCAGTTCCTGATGGTGGCCCGCGTGGTGGCCGATAAGGGCGTGCGCGAATTTGTCGAAGCAGCACGCATCGTTCGCGCGGCCTGGCCCGATGCACGGTTCAGCCTGCTCGGCCCGCTCGATGTTGATAACCGCACAGCGATTTCGCGCGCCGAAGTTGAAGCGTGGGTTGCTGAAGGAGTGATCGCTTATCTCCCGGCGACGAACGATGTTCGCCCCATGATTACCGCTGCCGATTTCATCGTGTTGCCATCCTATCGCGAAGGCCTCTCGCGCATCCTGCTCGAAGCTTCGGCACTGGGCCGACCGATGGTGACTACCGACGTCCCCGGTTGCCGCGATGTGGTCCGAGATGGCGAAAGTGGGTTTCTATGCCGTCCGCGCGATGCCGCTTCGCTGGCCGAAGCAATGGGCCGAGCCGCCGCGCTCAGCGACACCGAATGGCAGCGGATGGCTGCAGCAGCGCGCGCGCGGGTGATCGCCGAATTCTCGCAAGACAGGGTAACCGCACTATATCTTGAGGCGCTGGATAATGCAGATGTGCGGGTCGGATTTCCCTGAGAAATCTGCCTTGATGATTCACCCCTTGGTTCAAGGGCCTTTCAAATCCCCGGGGCTTATTCTACTGTTGGGCAACAATGTGCAGAATGGGGCGTTCTGACTGCAGATCAGCCCGGAGGATTGAAGTTGAACAGTCGAATTGGAAATGCGGCAAGTGTCAGCAAGCCTGGCAAGGCTATCGGCCTGGCAATCCGCTGCATTGCTATTGCGGGCGCGCTGCTGCTGTCGGGCTGTGAAAAACGTGGCGGTAACCTAGCCTATGACCCGCCGGGGTTCGACCAGCCAACACAACAACTGGTTACCAATCCGGCTTACGACATACCGTTAGGCCCGCTGGACATCGTGCGAATCAATGTATTTCGCGTCGCCGAGATTACCGGCGAATATCAGGTTGACGGCGCTGGTCTGATCAAGCTTCCGCTGGTCGGTGAAGTTAGCGTTCGCGACCAGAATGCCACCCAGTTCGGCCGCAATCTTGAGAAAATTTACAGTGCCAAGTATCTCAATAATCCCGATATCACAGTTCGTGTTGTCAACACCAATCAGCTCAATGTGACGGTTGAAGGCGGGGTCAATTCGCCGGGGATATATCAACTGCCGAACCGCACGACGTTGCTGGGCGCGATTGCGCTCGCCAAGGGTGTGGTTACGGGCGAGGCCAATCCGCGCCGCGTCGGGATTTTTCGCAAGCGTGATGGCAAGACCACAGCTGCCGCGTTTGATCTTATCTCAATTCGCCATGGCGAAATGGTCGATCCTCAAGTCTATCCTGGCGATACAATCGTTGTCGATAGTTCGAAAGCGCGGGCGATCTACCGGGACATAATAAATGCCTTGCCGATTCTATCAGTCTTCAGGGTGCTATAGCGCTCGATTAGGTCAGTTTTCGTCCTTGGCGATTTGGAAATGGGTTTATAACTTCACATGAATACGACTGTCACAGCACAAGTAACACCGCTTGAGTCGCCTCCGGCCACGAGCGGTCTGGCCTTGGGCGAGTTGCTGCATGTCCTTACCGAACGCCGCCGCCTGATTTTGGCTGCTGGAGCGCTTGGCCTGATTTTGGGGATCATCGCCTCGCTGCTGATGACCCCGTTGTACAAAGCCTCGGCGCTGCTCGAACTCAACGACCAGACCAGCCAGATGTTGCAAGGCGCGGCTGGCGGAACCGTGCAGCCGGTGCGCAATGCCAATCAGGAACTGCTGGGCACCCAGATCGGCTTGTTGCGGAGCGAAATTCTAGCCAAGCGCGTGGTCGAAGATCTCAATCTCGCCTCACAGCCGGACTACGGCGGCGAGGCTGGTACCCGCGAACAACGGACCAGACGCGCTGTTGCCATCGTCATGAGCAATACCGAGGTCGAGCAGGTCAAGGGCAGCTTGCTTTTTCAGGTTCGCCAGACCGCAAAGAACCCAGTGATGGCGGCCAACATCGCCAATGGCCTTGCACGAAGCTCGATCGCGAGCAGTCTTGAGCGGCGTTATGATTCATCGTCCTATGCACGCAAGTTTCTTTCCGATCAGTTGACGCGGCAAAAGGCTGCGCTTGAAGATTCCGAGCGCAACCTCAACGCCTATTCGATGAACTCCGGCGTCTTCCGCGCACAATCGGTAACCGTTGATGGGAAGACTACCGAAGGCGGAACGCTCGCTCAGGATGATCTGGCCGCGCTTAATTTGGCGCTCAACGGCGCGCGGATAAAGCGGATCTCAGCCGAACAGGCTTATCGCAATGGCTCCGTTGATTTTGCTGGCGATCAGGCAAGCAACATGGGGCTGCTGATTTCCCAACAAGCCGTTCTGCAGGCCGATTACGATGAAAAATCTAAGACATTCAAGCCCGATTACCCGGCCATGATCGAACTTAGAGCGCGGCTGAACGCCGTAACTGCCAATATCAACAAGGAACGCAGCCGTACCAGCGGCAACAAGCGCGCAGAATTGAAGGGCGAATATGATGCGGCGGTCCGCATCGAAGCGCAGCTCGCGGCTCGCGTTGCCGAATCAAAGGGACAGGTTCAGTCTGAGCGCGGGCGCTCGATCCAGTACTCAATCCTTCAGCGTGAATCAGAAACCAACCGCGCGCTCTATGACGCGCTACTACAGCGATACAAGGAAATCGGCGTGGCGGGCGGCATCGGCGAAAGCAATGTCTCGCTGGTTGACCCTGCCGACCCTCCGAGTGGCCCTTTTCGCCCGCAGCTGAGCGTTAATGCCGCCGTCGGCCTGTTGGCCGGCCTTGCTGCTGGCATCGGCCTCGCATTTGCCCTCCACCTGCTGTTCGATGCTATCATCGATCCTGCTGACGTGCGCAACAAGCTGCATGTTCCTGTGCTCGGGGTGATCCCGCTCGATATGGAAGACCGCACAATGATGGCGGCGCTGGCAGACCGGAAGTCGGATATTTCCGAAGCCTATTATTCGGTGCGAACCGCGCTCAAGTTTTCGCAGCCAAAGGGCGCGCCGCATACGCTGCTGGTTACCTCAACCCGGCCGGGCGAGGGCAAATCGACCTCCGCCTATGCCATCGCCAGTTCGATGGCGCGGCTTGGCAGCAAGGTGCTGTTGATCGACGCCGATCTTCGTAAGCCGACCTTCGTTTCCAGCCGATCAGACGGCTATGGCCTCGCGCATCTGCTCGGCAGCGAAGAAGCTCTGTCTGACTATGTCGAGTCAACTCAGGTCGAAAATCTGGTGCTGCTGCCGGTCGGTCGCTTCGTCGGCTCAGCCGCAGAATTGTTGAGTTCCAACCGGTTGCCTGCGATCATCGCCGAAGCGCGCGGAACCTATGAAATGGTGGTCATCGATGGCCCACCTGTGCTCGGACTGACCGACGCGCCGCTGCTCGGTGCGGCCGCAGAAGCCACCGCACTTGTGGTCGAAAGCCGCATGTCGCGTACCAGCAATGTCGCGGAAATGATCCGACGTCTGTCTGAATCGGGCAGCAAGATCATTGGCGTGATCCTGACCAAGGTTACAGCGTCTGGGGCTGGTTACGGATACAGCTATTATTCGTACAACTATGGCTCTGATGGCGTCGGCGGCAAAGTCGGCTCTGATCCGACCCGCGCTCTCGACGTCACCGGAACCGAAAGTTGAGCGGGGCAGTGGACTGTAAGAGAGTCTGTAGCCTGTAATGACCGAGACTGATCAACAACAAGACGATGTTGCAGTTCGCGCGCGCGCGGTGATAGCGGCGGTGCTGCTACTGCTGCTTGCCGTGCTCGGCAACTTGGGCCGGCTTGCCGAATCTCTCGCCGCGGCGCAGTTGCCGGGCACCAGCATGATCGGCCCTGGCAATATAGGCAGGTTGCGTGCACTGCCGCTCGATGCGGGCGGTCTGCCACCGCTGCAGAGCGCGGCACTGGCAGGCCCCGCGCTCGCCGGATCCCCGCTTTCCTACGAGCCGTTCTTCGTTGCTGCTGCGGCCGGGTTTCACCAGGAAAAAGCGCAGGGTTCGGCGGCCGATGCCGCTTTGCTGCGCGAAGCGCTGCGCCGCAATCCGCGTGGGCGCGAAGCGCACTTCCTGCTGCTGCGCCATGCGGTCGGCGCGGGAAATATCACCGAAGCAATCGGCGAAATCGCGATATTGACCCGGCTGACCAGCGGTGCAACCGACAAGTTGATGGCCGCCATTGGGACGTCGATCACCAATGAACGGCAGG
>JANNZB010000411.1:0-1979 GCA_031410395.1 Novosphingobium sp. | reverse complement strand
AGCGAATACCAGATCGTCGAGAGCGGCATCCCTGCGCTGCTCAAGGAAGCGCGCGTGGCACTGCCGTACCGGATTGAGGAAGTCTGCCGCAAGGACAGCCTTGACCTTACCGATGCTGACCGCGCCGACATCGCCCGCCGCGCCGCAGAGGCCCCCGAAACGCGCATCGTCATCACCCACGGCACAGATACGATGACCGAAACCGCCGCTGTGCTCGCGAAGCAGGTTCCCGGCAAAACGATCGTGCTAACCGGCGCGCTGTCGCCCGCAAAGTTCGCAGAAACCGATGCCCCGTTCAACCTCGGCATGGCCTTCGCCGCCGCGCAGACCTGCGCCTCCGGCGTGTGGATCGCGATGAGCGGCGAGGTTTTTGACGGGCAAAAGGTGCGAAAAGATCGCGAGGCTGGGCGGTTTGTAGCAACACCGCAATTGATTTGAAAGAAAGCAGGTCCGGTAAACGTACTTGACCATAGATAATTTCCTAATTAGGAAAATATCTATGGAACGCGAATTCAAGGCCCTCGCCTCAACGCCAAGACGGCGAATTCTGAACCACCTTGCTGGTGGGCCGATGACAGTTGGCGAGATTGCCGATAAATTTGATATGGCGATGCCGTCGATCTCGAAACATCTGTCTGTGCTTTTCGAAGCCGGTTTGGTGCATCAGCAAAAGCGCGGCCAACACATCATCTATTCGATCGCTGCCGATAATCTGGCGAACAGCCTCTACAGCTTTCTCACCCCGTTCTGCCCCGAGGCGCGCAAGGTCAATGCAGAGCGCAAAGTAGCATCGAAAAGCCGAAGGGAACCAAGCGATGAGCACCGCCGGTGAAGCTGCTGAGGGTGCCTTCAAAGTTAATTCGCTAAGTGGTCTGGAGCAAGCTGATGCCGGAAGCGGCAGGCTTGTGTGGGATGCACCGCGATCAATCTGGAACATGGGAATGCTTGCAGCCGCCGTGGTGCTTGGACCAATGTTTCTTAGCTGGAGCGGCGTTCTGGTGTTTCTGCTTCTCTCAGCAGTGACCCTTTGCGTCGGCCATTCGGTCGGTTTCCATCGCCGCCTGATCCATCACACGTTCGAATGCTCCAAGTGGCTTGAGCGAGTAATGATCTATTTTGGCGTTTTGGTGGGAATGGGTGGGCCGTTATGGACAATTGGCCTACACGACATTCGCGATTGGGCGCAGCGTCAGGTCAATTGTCATTGGTTCCTGCGCCACGCAAAACCAGTGTTGGCAGACGGGTTCTATTACCTCAACTTTCGCCTGAACTTCGACAAGCCTCCCTGTTTTAATGCAGGACCGGGCGTGGCCGATGATCCGTTCTACGTTTTTCTGCAGCGTACGTGGATGCTTCATCAACTACCAGTCGCCGCCGCACTTTATTGGCTTGGTGGTTGGTCATGGGTGGTCTGGGGCGTGATTGTGCGGGTTGCTGTATGCTTCACCATGCACTGGTACATTGCCCATGTTGCGCACCGGCGCGGCCAACAAGACTGGTTCGTCGAGGATGCTGCCGTTCAGGGCTACAACATTGCCTGGCTTGCAATTCCTACAATGGGCGAAAGCTGGCACTGCAATCACCATGCCTTTCCGGCATCAGCTCGCCACGGTCTCTATCCAGGCCAAGCTGATCCTGGTTATCTATTTATTCAGATACTCGAAAAGATGGGCTTTACGTGGAACATTCAGATTCCCGCAAATCTTCCGCCGCGCTCCGCTATCACACCTTTGACTGCAAGAGCGCTCGATATTGCGGCACCCGGACAGCGCGAACTTTCCTCCCGGTGTGCCAAGCAAGGGGAGCTGACCAGCTAACCCCTCACTCCCACTCAATCGTCCCCGGCGGCTTACTGGTGTAATCGTACACCACCCGGTTAATCCCCTTGACCTCATTGATGATACGCGTCGCGCAGCGGCTTAGGATCGTCGCCTCGAACGGGTAGATGTCCGCTGTCATGCCATCTGCGCTGGTCACCG
>JANNZB010000410.1:0-1631 GCA_031410395.1 Novosphingobium sp. | reverse complement strand
GCAGCGCCTCGGCCTCGCTGTTGGTCGTCACGATGGTCATGCTGCGGGTCTGCGCGACCATACGGCGCAAGCGGTTGGGCAGCCGGTCAACCTGCGTATAGTTGGTCACGCGGTTCTTGAGCGCCCGCGCCTTGCCGACATAGAGCACATCGCCCTTGGCATCGTGCATCCGGTACACACCGGGCTTGGGCGGCAAGGTTTTCAGGACATTGCGGATCGCGGCGACACCGCCTTCAAGATCAGGCAGATCGACACCGCGCAGGGTGTAGGTCTGCTTTTCCTCGTTGAAGCGCGAGGCGGCATTGGGCTGGTCGGGGCGGTCGGCCTTGGACATGAGGGCGGCTTTAACCCCGGCGTGGCAGGCGTGCTAGTCCTTGCCGCGGCCGCCCAGCACGTTCCAGATAATACCGAACCCCAGCACCCCGCACACCGCGATCAGCAGCAGGTTTATAGCCGACATTGGGTCACTCCACAGGTGGTGGGCCGAGTTCCTCGCCCTTGCCGAAAAGCCGGGCGAAGAAATTGCGGATTGCCGCGAAAAACGCGACAAAACCGATCAGGATGAATTTCCAGAAGGCCACCAGCCCCTTGAGCAGCCCGGCAAACAGCCCGGTTTTCAAGGCCGCAGCGGCTGCCCCACCCGTCACCAGCGCCGCAAGGCCATATTCGGACACCTTGTCCCCATCCTTGAAGGATGCGTAGGTTTCATCGGCGGTGTAGGCGAACCCCTTGTTCGCAGCGCGAAATTCGGAAAGGTCAGCGTCCAGCGTTTCAGGTGAAGTCACCAGCGCCGCATCCATCACGCCGCGCCGCCCCAACATCCGCAAATGATAGTTGATGTTGGTGCCTGACGCCGTGGCCAGCTTTACCCCATATTCCAGATTGTGCGTGGCAGGATCATAGTGTGGCGGCACGGCCCATCCCGCGATGGACATCGTCTCAAGCCCCTGCTTGTTGCGTTGCTCATTGCCAGCCTCGGTATTGTCGCGAAGCGATTTTAGCAGCGCATCGGGATCAATCTTTTCATCATCCTTCACGTAACCAATATCGTCGAAGCTGTAGACCGCGAACCAGTTCCCGTTCTTGGGGGCAAGCGTGTAGCTATCATCTTCAGGCAAGTTGCCGGTCAGTTTGAGAAGCTGGTTGGTGCCTTTGGCATCCAGATACCGCACCTTGGGATCAAGCGCGATTACCGCGCGCTCGGTGACGCTGGGCTTGGCGGGAGCCGCGACCCAAGGCAGAGCATCATATTGCTGCGCACGTGCCTTTTCGTCGGTGGCAGGTGCCTGAGCCAGAGCGGGCATCGCCGAAAAAGCTAGCAATGCCGCTGTTACATGAAAACGCAATCGCATCAGCAATGCCCCCCCGACTCTGAGCGATCAGGCTAACGGGGATGCAAGATCAAAGCAATGCCGCGAGCGTGCGCGAACAGTGCTCAATTCAGCGACGAAATCGTCGCGTCGATTAGGGGCTTGTCGGACACTGCGTCATGCCGTGCCGCAATCAGAGATGCGGCAGCAGCGGCAGCAGCCGACGCTGCTTTGGCGCGAACGTCCGCAATGGCAGCGCGTTCGGCAGCGGCGATCTTGTCTTCCGCCGCTTTGCCACGGCGGGCGATCAGCGCGGTCGCG
>JANNZB010000409.1:0-5721 GCA_031410395.1 Novosphingobium sp. | reverse complement strand
CGCCGATCTTGGCGCGGCTGCCCGGGTCGCGGGCGGCGGCCTTGATCTCGATGATGTTGTCGTAGATTTCGGGCACTTCCTGCGCGAACAGCTTCTTCATGAACTCGGGGTGCGCCCGGCTGAGGAAGATCTGCGGACCGCGGTTCTGGCGCTCGACCTTGAGGATCAGCGCGCGGACGCGCTCGCCGACGCGGGCGGCTTCGCGGGGGATCTGCTGGTCGCGGCGGATCACGCCCTCGGCGCGGCCGAGGTTGACGATGACGTGGCCGAATTCGACCGACTTGATCACCCCGGTGACGACTTCGCCGGCGCGGTCCTTGAATTCTTCGAACTGGCGATCACGCTCGGCATCGCGGACCTTCTGGAAGATCACCTGCTTGGCCGACTGCGCGTCGATGCGGCCGAGATCGACCGGGGGCAGCGGATCGACGATGAAGTCACCGACCTTGGCGCCGGGTTGCAGCTTTTCACCCTGCGCCAGATCGACCTGCTTGAAATAGTCCTCGACCACTTCGACCACTTCTACCACGCGCCACAGCCGCAAATCGCCGGTACGCGGATCGAGCTTGGCGCGGATATCATTCTCAGCGCCATAGCGGTTGCGCGCTGATTTCTGGATCGCTTCTTCCATCGCCTCGATGACAATCGACTTGTCGATCATCTTCTCGGTGGCAACGGCGGTTGCAATCGCTAGCAGTTCTGCACGGTTGGCGGAAATCGCACTGGCCATGGGATCAATCTTCCTGTTCTTCGAGAATTTCGTCGGCGCCGCTAAACACTTCTTCCTCGGATCCGGAAGTGTCGATGGGGCGCGTGGCGGCAATCAGCCGGTCGGTCAAGACCAGTTTGGCGGAATGGATATCCGAAAGCGGAAACGAGACCGCACCGGACTTGCGATCGTCAAGGCTGACAATGTCGCCGTTTATACCGACAAGATCGCCCTGCACGGCCTTGCGGTTTCCATCGACAGGGTTGTGCAGCATGATACGCGCCTCCTGCCCCGCCCAGTTGGCGAAATCTTTCGGACGGGTGAGCGGACGGTCAATGCCCGGTGAGCTGACTTCAAGCCGGTATGCGCCCTGTATCAGATATTCTCCCGCCGCCTCAAGCTCGTCCATCCGGTCAGACACGCGGCGAGAAAGCGCGGCGCAATCATCGATGATAAGCTGGCCGGTGTCAGCCCGCTCGGCCATGATCTGCAAGGCCGGTTCATCACCGTCACCCGCTTCACTTTTGCCAAAGATCTTCACGCGCACAAGGTCAAAGCCGAGCGCCTTGGCTTCCGGTTCAATAACTTCAATTAGGCGCGCAATATCTGCCATGCTGACTCCGTTGCCCGAACTTCATGACAATGGAGTTTCGCGCCGGCCCCTTTCGGCGCCAGCCCAAACCTTGCTTCACAATGTCGGGATAGCGGCGCTTTAGTCGCGTTGCTGGTCAATTGCAAGCATGTTGCAATGCCGTTTCAAATCAGCGGCAAGCGCGGCGCAGAGTCAGCCCCGCGCTTGCCAATCGATCAGTTGTTTGCATTCTTCATGCCGTTTTCCGCGTTCTCGAAGTTGCCAACCGTCTGTTCCTGAAGCTTCTTCGGGTTGACCCCCCCAATATCAACGTTGACGTATTTCTTCGCCGCTCCAGCCACAACTCCATAGGCTTTCGCCGTAAGCGAGCCCTTTTTCGACGATGTGCTATCAGCCACCTGCACGGTAGAATTGACCGCCCAAGCATTTGCTGGCTTGACTGGTTCGTCCCTGCCGCCAAAAAAGATGAACACAGCCGCGCCAATCGCAACCATCAGCACCTTGTGGCGTACAATCCACTGCGCAAATCCAAACATTCCCCGGTCTCCCCCTGAAAGGAATGACCTAGGTAGAGATACTAGGTTACAATGCTGTTAACCGGCCAACAGAGCTTATTTATGGTCAACATCCTGCTCATACTTGATCTTGCCGCGCATCACGCTCCAGATTACGCCATTTGAAGTGGTAATAATCATCAGAGGGATAGGAATATTTAAACTTACGAAAGAATGAATCTCAGTGGGCTGCGAATCCAGCAAGTGAGAAAGAAATATCATTTCTTTTTTCTCATCCTTCTTGTTGCGGAAATCGAGCGGGAAGCAAGTCTTCATAAATCGCCGCTCCCCGACCATTTTACCGTCCATGTCGAAATTGAACCTGAAATGGCCACCTGCAGGATATATCCCATTGGTGATTGGTGATGTGAGGATGTAGACCGGCAATGTCCCGTCGGACCATGGCGGCAAAACCAACGGATTCGGGGGGCTCTCTGAACATAATTGATGGTCTGGGGTTCATCGCAGTAAGTGCCTTTTCACGGGCCGCTATCATTCGCTGAGCCAATAAACTCACGCTATCATTTGTCTGTGACTCAACAAGCCCACCGACCGCGACAGTAGAACCAACAGAGACCGTATATCTCGCGAAAGTGAACTGTTTTCCAGCACGCTCTCCGTAAAAACTAGCAACAAGCTGGCACCCTTCACCCGGCTCGACTATATATCCGCGCAGACCTCTCGCAACTTGATCATAGGCAAACATCTCGACTCCCAGCGCCTGTGCCTCACTAGCGGCAGCAAATTCAACCGCCGTTGGTTTGGCCAAGAGCGGTGACTACAGAAAGACTAGGCAAATACCCGCAACCGCCTCGCCTAAATGATTCATCCCTCTCCCCTTTCGCGCAGCCCATGCTTCTTCATGCAGTGGCGAAGCTGGTCATAGGTCAATCCCAGCGCCTTGGCGGTGTGCCGCTGGTTGTAGCGGTGCTTGCCGAGGTGATGTTCTAGGATCGCTCGTTCATGCGCATCAACCGCACCGCGCAAATCAGTGACGGCGTCATGCGTTGTTTGGGCTGGTTGTCTGTCCGGTGCTACGGCAGAAACGTCTCGTGTCTCAGAAAACTGCCGATGCGCGGGCGCCTCGGGTTTCCACGGACTTTCAAACGGATCGAAAACGATGTGGGCAATCGGCCGCTGCCAATCATCCCAGCGATAAACCGCACGCTCAACGACATTGCGCAGTTCACGCACGTTGCCCGGCCACAGGTATTCATCGAGCTGGCGCAGCGCGAGATCATCGAAACCAGGCCATGCTTCCCAGTCCAGCTCGGTCGCCATGCGGCGGCCATAGTGATCGGCGAGCACCATGACATCGCCTTCGCGTGCGCGCAGCGGCGGCAGGGTGATCACCTCGAACGACAGCCGATCAAGCAGATCGGCGCGGAATTTCCCAATTTCAGCCAGTCCCGGCAGATCCTCATTGGTTGCCGCCACAATACGCACGTCAACTGAAATCGGGCGCGAGGAGCCAATGCGGGTCACCTCGCCATATTCTACCGCGCGCAGCAGCCGCTCTTGCGCCCCCATCGACAGTGATGCCAGTTCGTCGAGAAAAAGAGTGCCTTTGTCGGCTTCCTCAAACCTTCCGGCGCGCGCCCGTGTAGCGCCGGTGAACGCACCCTGCTCATGACCAAACAGCTCCGCCTCGATCAATGTTTCCGGCAAGGCCGCGCAGTTCAGCGTGATCAGCGGTTCGCCCCAACGCGCGGAGAGCCGGTGCAGCCGTTCGGCGACCAGTTCCTTTCCGGTTCCGCGTTCACCAATCACCAGCACCGGCCGGCGCATCGGAGCGGCGCGGCTGGCGCGCTCGACCGCATCGAGGAAGGCGCCGGACTGGCCAATAAATTGCACATCCCGATCCATGCCCAATTGTTAGCAAATTTTGCCAAGTCATTGCAATGGCTACCATGTCAGTTTGCTGAATTTTCGCCACAACCCGCATTAATCTGCGGTTCACGCAAATTGGCACGGCCTATGCAATTACCGGATCAACCCCGACTAAGGGATCCGATGGAGTACAAGACGATGAACCAGAGCATCACAGATCCGGCAGCCCAGATGGCAAAGCCCGCCCGCCGCTCGACGCTCGACCGCGCAATCCTGGCCAGCGTTATCGCGATGGCCGCGATGAATATTCTAGTCCTTGCCCAGCAAATGCAGACCAGTCCCCTGCTTTCTGCTGCCGGCAAGCTCGCTGGGGCCAGCCTCGCGTGAGCGGGGACAACCCCCTTGGGCCGGAACTTCCGGACCCCCCTGCAGACGGCACCCAGTCCCGCCGTCCCACCGGGGTTCCGGCCCATTCGCTCACCCCCCTGTTACGAACAGATGCGGGCAGCCAGTTCCGCTCACGCCGCATTGATGAAGAAGTAGAACGCATGCGCACCTCGCCCACCCCCACCCAGTCCCTCGCTTCCGGAGCCGCTTTCATGGGAATTTTCTCTCGCACGCGCGACATCGTCGCCGCCAACTTCAACGATCTGCTCGATAAGGCCGATGATCCGGCGAAGATGATCCGCATGATCATCCTCGAAATGGAGGAAACCCTGGTCGAAGTGCGCGCCAGCGCGGCTCGGACGATTGCCGATCAGAAGGAAATGCACCGCCACACGGTCAAGCTCGACAAGTTGCAGGCCGACTGGGCCGACAAAGCGCAGTTGGCGCTTAGCAAGGACCGTGAAGATCTTGCCCGCGCAGCTTTGGTTGAAAAGAAAAAAGCTGCCGACATGGCCGACCAGCTGAAGGAAGAGATCACCATTCTTGACGATGCCTTGCGCGCCTATGAGCTCGACATCGACAAGCTGCAGACCCGGCTGCGCGAAGCCCGTTCACGCCAGGGTGCCATCGCCGCGCGGCTCGAGAGCGCAGAAAATCGCGTAAAACTACGCACATTGCTCGCCAGCGAGCGGGTGGACGAGGCGATGTCACGCTTCGACCAGCTTGAACGCCGGGTCGATTACGCCGAAGGCCGCGCCGATGCGCTTGGCCTTGCCGATGGCCGCAATGCCAAGCCCAGCCTGTCCGATGAAATCGCCGCGCTCGCCGGTCAGGACAAGGTTGATGAGGAACTTGAAGAAATGAAGCGCGCTATCGAAGCCGCGAAGAAGGAGGGTTAAGTGGGAGAAGAAATCATCATTGTGCCGTTGGTAGTACTCGGGCTGCCGTGGATCATTTTTCACTACATCACCAAGTGGAAGACTGCTGCCACGCTGACCACTGGCGATGAATCTCTGCTCGAGGAGCTCTATCAGGTCGCCAAGCGGCTCGATGAGCGGATGGACACCGTCGAACGGCTGGTCGCATCCGACAATCCCGAGTTCCGCCCCGCACGCTTAATGCATGACCGCGAAACCGACAACCAACCGCTGCGCGAGCTTGAAAGCCTGCTCGGCAAGAATGAAAGGATGCCCAAGTGAACAGCCCCCGCACTCGCTTTTATCGTGACAAGGTCCATGGCAAGATATCGGGCGTATGCGCTGGAATCGCCGATTACACGGGAGTGGACGTGCTCTGGGTTCGGATCACTGCTCTTGCACTCTTGTTCACCACGGGCATCGCTTTTCCGCTCTATTTTGCCATTGCTATCCTCTCGGAAAAGAAGCCCGGCCATCTGTATGCTGATCGGCAGGAACAGAAGTTCTGGCAGGGCGTGCGCCAATCACCCAGCCGCACGGCACGCGAAGTGCGCGCGCAATTCCGTGATCTTGATCGCCGCTTGGCTGACATTGAAACATTCTACGTCTCATCCAACCCGCGCCTGTCCGCCGAAATTGAGCGGCTGCGCTAACCTTAATTTACAGGGGAAATTCCCATGGGCGAATTCATGGCTTTGCTAATACCACTCTTCGCGCTCAGCATCCCGATCG
>JANNZB010000408.1:0-1616 GCA_031410395.1 Novosphingobium sp. | reverse complement strand
TCCCCTAAAACCTTTTGTTGGCTTGGCGTCAAATGTCAAATGGGGCGATTGAGAACTGGTATCACTCGTCGAGACGATTCGAAGAGATTCGCATGAAGGGAGAGATGCCGTGCGGGTAATTGCGTTTGGTTTTAGTTTGGGTCCGATCCTGTTCGGAATCGGTTTTCTGGCACCAGCAATCGCGGCCCTGTTGTCGGTCGCGAAGATTGACGCACCGCTTGGCTTCACGCCAATCCAGTTCGGCCTCGGTCTCGGCGTCATAATGGGTCTTGTCGCCCGCCAGCGGAGGACATGGCTGTGGTAGAAGCGGCGGAAACAAGAAGTCTGCGGAAACGCGAAATGGCAATTGCCGAACAGTTCATCGGCGGCATTCCCTGGGTGATGATAATCTGGCCGCTGTTCAACACCACATTGTGGTTGTCGCTTTGGCCGCTCGTGATGAATGGATTTTTACCCGTTTGGGTTGGGTTCCTGGTAGCAATCGTGACTACGACAGCCAGTTACTTGCCTTCGCATGATGCGCAGCACCACATCATCGCGCCGGAAGGATCGCGCTGGCATTGGATCAATGAATTGATCGGCTGGTATGCACTCGTTCCCATGTGCGTTCCGCTTTCGGTGCTGCGCGTTACCCATTTCGAACATCACCGCCATACCAACGACCCAGAGCTTGATCCAGACTATACAATGGCGGCAGCGACTCTGACCGGTGCGCTTTTTAAGGCGCTAGTGAAAAGTCAGCCGCTCCACGACCGCTACGCGGCGACATTGCAGCGCCTTGGCACGCCTGCAGCGAAACGTGCGGGGCTGCATACAATGCTATCGAAAGTGCTGCTTTATGGCATCCTGGCGACGCTCGCATGGACCGGTCATATCTGGGAAGCGCTGTTCTTATGGTGGCTGCCGCTCAAGATCGGCGCGGTTTATATCAATATCTATCTGAGCTGGGCACCACACCAACCGATGACCGGGCGAGGCCGCTATCGCGAGACCCGCGCGTTTCGTAGCATTTGGGGCAACATCGGATCATCGGGGATGCAGTACCACATCATCCACCACCTCTATCCGACCATCCCGCTCAATAGGAATCCTGCGGCGTTTCGCGCGTTGCGCCCAATTCTGGAAGAGCGCGGCTGCGATCTGGATGGAATGTAGATGGTGTCCGTCGTTACAACGCCTGCCGCAATTCGCCGGGCTAGCGGCTATATGCGAAACGCTCTTGGCCTCTACGACTCCAATGAGAGCGCATTTGGTCATTCCGGCTGGGGCGGCTCCTTCGCATTTGCCGATCCGGACCAAAGGCTTGGCTTTACCCTATACGCCAAACCGCATGGGATCAGACCTTGTCGGAGATCCTCGCAGCGTGGCGCTGAACGCCGCACTTGAAACCTGTCTTTGAGGTTAGCTGAAAATGTCCACTATCAAACCCGCATCTGATCACAATGAACTAAACGACCTCAGAATGTCGGAAGAGGGCCGACCACTTTTCGAGGCGGTAAAGCGCCACATCGCAGAGAATGTCGATCCGATTACCGAGGAGTTCTTTCGCCTCGGCGAAGTTCGGACGGATCGGTGGAGCTGGGCACTTGGCCAACTCGAATTGCTTGACGGTGCCA
>JANNZB010000407.1:0-2101 GCA_031410395.1 Novosphingobium sp. | reverse complement strand
CCTGCGCCACGTGGGTGCCGAAAAACCCGCCGCCACCCATCAACACGATGGTTTTGCCGTTTAGAGATTTGCCGCCATCTGCCATTGAGAAAACCCGTGTTGGAATTGCGCTTTGGCTATTCGCACACGGGATGTGTTGCGGCAACTGCCCTATCAGGCATCCATCCAGATTCGTGCGCGCTGCGGGATAATGGCAACCAATGCCACGCTGGCGAAAGCGGCAAGGTAGGGATCGAGATAGGAGCGGTGCGAAGTCTGCGCCCAGAACAGCGCGGTCATGGCGCAAAAGGTTCCGGTGTGGGCATGGAGCAGCAGATCATCGCGCCATTGCCGCCGACGCAACCCCATGCCTAGCAGGGCCAAGCCGAACAGTGGAACCCAGAATACGGCATAGCCCAGATTGCCGATCATCCCGTGGCGCGGGGCGGGGAGCGGCCCGAACGCGGCCCATAGTTTTTGCATCGCGCCCGAAAGGAAACCCAGTGGATCGGCGGCAATGTTGCGCAGGGCTTTGGCCTGGAACCAATCGTTCTGCGCGACTTCATCGGTCCCCAGACGCGCCAGTTCAGCATTTTCCTGCACACTGAGCGAGGCGAAGATATTTGCCCGGCTCTCATCAATGCTCCGCTGCGGATAGGCGCTGAAAGTCAGCCGATGGTTGCCAGCGTAAAGCGCCGCGCCGCCTTCGGTGCCGAGTCCGTAAGCGCCGGTTACCCGGTGCGAATAGGCGAGCCACGGCGATAACACCGCCAGCATGGCCAATCCCGCGACGAAAGACCCAGGCAGCCGCGCTTTTGCCCTCGGGGGCAGGGTGATAATCGCCAGCCCGCACAGAGCAAACGGCAGCATGGTCGCCCGGGTAAGCAGCAGCGATCCCAGCGCCGCGCCAGCCGCGGCTGCCAAGCCAAGCCCGTGTCGCTCGCGCATTTGCAGCAGCAGCAACGTCGCCAGCGCTGCGAGGAAGGCGTGAAGTCCGCTCTCCTGTAGCGATAGATCATGCCATGCACCGTAAGGCCAAACCGCATAGATCGCCGCAGCGAACAGCCCCGCGCCGTTTCCAGCCATCCGCATTGCGATGAGCCCGGCCAGCACTGCAGTTGCGCTAGAGAGTAGCGCCTGCACCAAAATGAGCGGCCATGGACTTCCGCTCCCGCACGTCGTCGCGGCAACCAGCAGCGGATAAAGCGGCACTCGAAACGCCGTTGGCACCCCACCCGCAAAAGCATAGCCATGCCCCGCACAAAGGCTCTGCGCCAGCCCGGCATATTGGCTATAACCAGCAGACCAATAGTCGTGCACGCCGCTGGCAAGGCGTATGCAAATGCGCAGAATCAGCGCGGCAAGCGCGATTGCGCCCAGTCGCTGCGCAAAAATCCGATCCGCAGATGCCCCAAACATTCCCCTAGCCTAGCCGATTGCCCGATTGCAGCAACACCCCGTCGCAGGCGTAAAGCTTCTGCGACGCTAACTTGCCATTCAGCCCTTCGCGCTTACATAGTCTGGCGAAAGGATCTGATACGCCGATGAACGATGACCAGCCCAGTCCGAACCCCTGGATTCGCAGCCTGTTAGTTTGGGGCGGGATTTTCCTTGCTTTACTGCTGGTTGTGTCAATGTTTGGTCCTCGCGATCAAGCGTCGGGCAGCGCCATCGCCTATTCGGATTTCCGCGCCAAAGTGGCCGAGGGAGCAGTTTCCGAGGTACAGGTCAGCGCCGATCAGATTACCGGGAAGTTTTCAAATGGTGACAAGTTCAGCACCGTGCCAATTCCTGGCGACACCGGACTTACCCAGTTGCTCACCACTAATAGGGTAAAATTTGCGGGACGTCCCAAGGAAGAAATGGGCGTTCTCGCCTATATTCTGATCCAGGCACTGCCATTTATGTTGATCATGGGCATCGCGTTCTTCGCGCTGCGGCAGGTGCAAAAGGGCGGCGGCGGTGGCGGCGCGATGGGCTTTGGCAAATCAAAGGCCAAGCTACTTACCGAACGGCAAGGGCGGGTGACGTTTGATGACGTTGCCGGCATCGATGAAGCACGCGAGGAACTCGAGGAAATCGTTGAGTTCCTAAAAGATCCGGGCCGCTTCTCCAAGCTCGG
>JANNZB010000406.1:0-3778 GCA_031410395.1 Novosphingobium sp. | reverse complement strand
GACCGAAAGATCGGAACAACTGCCACGGCGCATACATAGCGCCTTCGTTTGAGAAATAGCTCGGGGTGCATAAGGCCTTAAACGCTGAGGTATCATAGGCAACTGAATCGTAATGGGCGCAATAGGAGTTCAAGCCTTCTTCGGTCGGCTCAACGGTCTTCAATCCGCGCCGCAGCGCCTCACTGATGATCCAGGCGGAATGTTCACCCTGCTTCCCGAACTGCTCGGTAACCGATCCGTTGAGACCGCCCTGGATATAGCCTATGTAGAACATGTTCGGGAAACCGTGCGTCATCGTGCCGTGCAGCGTCTTCGGGCCTGCGCGCCAATGATCGTAGAGCGAAAGCCCGTCCTTACCGTCGACCGCATCGAAGCCCCAGCGCCGTTCAAGGCTGCTCGAAACCTCAAAGCCCGAGGCGAAGATGATGCAATCTACCTCATATTCGACGCCGTTCTGCATGAAGCCCTTTTCGGTAATCCGCTCCAGCCCTTGCGTGTCAGAAGTATCAACAAGCGTCACGTTGGGCTTGTTGAACGCGGGATAGAAGGTGTCACTGGAAAGCGGCCGCTTGCACAGGAAGCGGTAATAGGCCTTCATCCGCTCGGCGAGTTCAGGCTCTTTGATCTCGGCATCAACGCGGCGGCGGAAGCGCTCCATGATCTGATAGTCGACCACTTCGCGCCATTCCATGAACTGCTCAGGCGTCAGCGCGGGCCAGCCTTCTGCGGCCATCTTGGCGAACAGGTTGCGGTTGAGTTCGGTCCAGAAATCACACACTAGATCCGCTTCACCCGGCTTGGGCGCTTCCATCGCAAAGCGCTGAAAATTGGCGATCCGGTCTTTCTGCCAGCCGGGCTCAAGGGTGGCCATCCACGCCTCATCGGTGAGCGGATTGGGCCGGGTGTCGACACAGGACGGTGTGCGCTGCACGACGTAAAGTTGCTTGGCATATTCGGCGAGGTGGGGGACCGCCTGAATCGATGTGGCCCCGGTGCCGATGATCGCGACGCGCTTGTCCTTCAGCTTGTCGAGCACCGGATTGGCGCAGCTTCCGCCGGTGTAATCGTATTCCCAGCGCGATGAGTGAAACATCTTGCCCTTGAAACTGGCAATGCCGGGAATGCCGGGCAGCTTGGGCATGTTGAGCACGCCGCAGCCCATCACCACAAACCGCGCGCGAATATCGTCGCCGCGGTCGGTGGTGATCCGCCAGCGCTTGATGCTTTCATCCCATGTCAGCGCGGTGATAAGCGTGTGGAACAGGCCCTTGTCAGCAAAGCCGTTCTGCTCGGCGATCAGGCGGATATAGCCCATAATCTCTGGCCCCAGGGCAAACCGGCGTGAGGGCATGAAGCCGGTTTCTTCAAGCAGCGGCAGGTAGCAATAGCTTTCATTGTCGCACTGGATGCCGGGATAGCGATTCCAGTACCACACGCCGCCAAAGTCGCCGGCATGGTCGATATTGCGGATATTGGTGACGCCTTGCTGGGTGAGGTAATAGGCCGCCATCGTGCCGCCAAACCCTGCGCCAAGGATCGCCACGTCGAGGTCCTCATTCAATGGATCACGCGGCTGAACCGGCATGTGCGGATCGGTGTTGTAAAGGTCATGCAGCTGGCCGGGGCCTTCGTGAATATACTGTTCGCCCGCCTTGGAATTCAGCCGCTTGTCCCGCTCGGCATAGTATTTGGTGCGCATCGCGGCGATGTCGATCTCGTCTGCTGACGGAACATCGGTGGGCTGGCAGGTGGTCATGGTCACTCCCGAAAAAACGTTTGAGCGCGGCTTTGGCGGCCGGGATTCGTTGGCGCAGAGCATTGCCAAACTGGCACCGCTTAGCAAATCCCTGCTGAAGCGCAGGGGCGATAGATTTGCCCGAGCGTCCAGACAAACTTGCCGTCGGGCGAAACTGTCTGGTGCGCAAACCCGCTTGCTGCCAGTCTCACCTGATAATGCTTAGCGATAAAAAGGAGCGGATGGGCCATGCCCAAAGTGATCGCGGTAAAGGATGCCGAATGTCCTTGGGAAGATGTCAGCCCGCACTGGCAGGCCAAATATGCTGATGAAGATCGCGGTTTGCGTTTCAAGCGGCTGCTGAACAGCGCTCCGGGAATGCCGTCCATGCAACGCACCGAATATATGCCGAACCACCGCGAGCCACCGCACAGCCACCCTGAAGACGAGGTGCTGTTTGTCCTTTCGGGCACGCTGTTCCACGGACGTGACAAATTTCGTTTCGGCGACGCACTCTATGTGGCGCGTGAAACAACCTATAGCCTGCGCACCGAAGCCGACGGCGCAAGTTTTGTCCGCGTGGGTTTTGGCGATCTCTCCGCCCCGGCGCAATAAAGGTACCCGATCAATGCTGGCGATAGATCTGACTGGCAAGGTCATCCTGATCTGCGGCGCGGGGCGTGGGGGTATCTCCGGCGCAACCGCACGCGCGGCGGCGCGCGCCGGGGCGACGATTGTCGCGCTGGACCGCGAACAGTCGCTACTCGATGATGTCCGCGAAGATGTTGAGGCGCTGGGCGGCAAGATTACGACCATGCTGGTGGACCTTAGCGACCAAGCGCAGGCGGAAGCCGTTGTCGCACGGGTGATCGCCGAACATGGCCGCATCGATGGCGTTGCCAATGTTGCGGGCGGGACGCGTGAGGAGGAATGGATCCCGCTCGATGAAACGCCTACTGCGAGCTTCCGCCAGACGCTGGCGATCAACCTCGACTATGTTTTCATGATCTGCCGCGATGCAGCCCGTGCGATGATCGCGGCGGGCACCGGCGGGTCTCTGGTCAATGTCGGATCGATTTCGGCGATTGCTGCCGCGCCGTGGCACGGGCCATACGGTGCGGGAAAATCGGCAATTGCAGCGCTTACCCGGACGATGGCCAACGAATGGCACGAATTTGGCATCCGAGCCAACACGGTTGCCCCGGGCGCAGTGGCAACCAGCCGGGTGCTTGAGCGGCGCCGGGCGGCGAATGTGATAGGCGGTGAGGCCAACTTCACCCAGCCCGAGGAATTGGCGAACATGATCGTATTCCTGCTGTCAGACTTGGCAGCCGGGGTTTCAGGCCAGACGATTACAGTTGATCGCTCGCTTTCGACCAAGTTTTGCGCTGGAGCGCGTAAATCACGCAAGGAAGTTGGGACCGAAAGATAATGGAACTTGGCCTGCTCTATGAATTCGAAGCCCCGCGTCCCTGGGCCAAGCCGCACCCATGGGGCCAGCGCGATGCTGAACGGCTTGCCTATGCCCATGCCATCGATCAGATCGTTCTGGCGGACAAAAAGGGATTTCACACCGTCTGGTGCGTTGAGCATCACTTCCGCGAAGGCCGCAGCCACATGCCGTGCAGCGAGGCGGTTCTAGGTGCGCTGTCGCAGGTTACCGAGAATATCCGGCTAGGCTTTGGCGTAACGCTGCTGCCACACGAATTCATCCATCCAGTGCGCGTCGCGGAAAAAGTGGCGACGGTTGATCTGCTTTCCAAAGGCCGGGTCGAATGGGGGATCGGGCGCTCCACCCCGATGGAGCAGGCGGCGTTCGGCGTCGATATTCCGCGATCAAAGGAAAAGATGCTCGCCGCCTGCAAAACCGTGGTCGGGATGTGGGAGCAGGAGTATTATTCGGAGGACTCTGAGTTCCTCAAATTCCCATCGCGGATGGTCACGCCAAAGCCGTGGCAGGACCCGCATCCCCCAGTGTGGCTCGCTGCCTCATCCGAGGAAAGTGCGCGGTTTGCCGGGGAAAACGGGCTGGGCCTGCTGTGC
>JANNZB010000405.1:0-1692 GCA_031410395.1 Novosphingobium sp. | reverse complement strand
GCCGATGTTGTAGAGCCGGTGCGGGTTATGGCTGCCGCCCGCCTTCTCCGCGCCGTCATCGGGCGGGGGGTTGTCCAGGCAGGCAATAACCCCGGCGATGATGTCATCAACGAAAGTGAAATCGCGCCACATATCGCCGTTGTTGAATACCGGGATCGGCTCGCCAGCGAGGATCTTTTTGGTGAAGATCCACATCATCATGTCAGGCCGTCCCCAGGGGCCATAGACGGTGAAAAAGCGCAGGCCGGTGAGCGGCAGGCGATAAAGATTGGCGTAGGTTTCGCTCATCAGCTCGGCGCTCTTTTTGGTCGCAGCGTAAAGCGAGAGCGGCTGATCGACGCGGTCCTCAACCGAAAACGGCAGCTTGGTATTGCCGCCATAGACCGAGCTCGAGCTGGCATAGACCATGTGGGAAAGCCCGCGATGGCGCGAGACTTCGAGCAGGTTGAGGTGGCCCGCAAGGTTCGAATGCAGATAGGCATGCGGGTTTTCGATGGAATAGCGAACGCCTGCCTGCGCGCCGAGGTGCGCGACGCGGTCGAACTCCATGCCTTCAAGCGAGGCCACTAATCCCGGATAATCGCCGAAATCCTGTCGCACGAAAGTGAAACGATCGCCTCCCTCTTCGCGCAGTTTGGCAAGTCGGGCTTCTTTCAGCTTCACATCGTAGTAGTCATTGACCACATCGACGCCGATCACCGAATCCCCGCGCGCCAACAGTTTGCGGGCGAGGCTGAAGCCGACGAATCCGGCTGATCCGGTTACAAGTACGCGCATAAATTATCCTCGTGAGTCCTCGCGCAGGCGGGGACCTCAGGCCGTAAAACGCAACAGTGCTCCATGAGGCCGGAGGCCCCCGCCTACGCGGGGGAGCAGGGTATTACAATGTCCAGTCAGCCGCGCCGCCCAGCGCGTCTTTAAGATCGGCGAGCGTTCCGCCAGGTGCAACCAGTGCGCGCAGAGCGGTAGCGCCCAGCGCCAGATATTCGCGGTGCGGCACGGCGAGAAGCACCAGATCGTGACTTCCGGCAGGTGCGCCACCCGTCACTTCCAGCCCATATTCGTGAAGCGCCTCAGCCACATCGGCGTGGGGATCGTGGACCTCCACCGCGTGGCCATGTGCTTTGAGCGAGGCGATCAGATCGGCCACCTTGCTGTTGCGCAAGTCCGGCACGTCTTCCTTGAAAGTCAGCCCCAGCACCAGCGCTGATCCGGGCTTGCCGCCACGCACGCCATGCAATTGCCCGGCGACCCAGGCCGCCATGCCATCATTCACCCCGCGCCCGGCCAGGATCACCTGCGGATCAAGCCCCAGTTCTTCCGCACGGTGCGAGAGGTAATAGGGATCGACCCCGATGCAGTGCCCGCCGACGAGGCCAGGGGCGAAAGGCAGGAAGTTCCACTTGGTCCGCGCTGCGGCGAGAACGTCCCACACCGAGAGGTCCATCGCGGAGAAAATCCGGGCGATTTCATTCATGAAGGCGATGTTGATATCACGCTGGGCGTTCTCGATCACCTTGGCGGCCTCGGCGGCCTTGATTGACGCAGCGCGGAAAACCCCGCCGCTGGTGATCGCCCCATAAAGCGCTGCGACCCGATCAAGCACTTCTGGTGTCTGCCCGGAAACAACCTTGGTGATCTTGTCGATTGTGTGCTCGCGGTCGCCCGGATTGATCCGTTCAGGGCTGTAGC
>JANNZB010000404.1:0-5555 GCA_031410395.1 Novosphingobium sp. | reverse complement strand
GCCATCGGCAAACCCGGTGAGTTCAGACAGCCCGCCCCATGCGCCAAACAGCGGGGCATAACCGGCGAAGTGCGAATCCGGCCCCTCCTGCCCGCAGGACGATACCGACAGCAAAATGACGTCACGCTTCACCGCCTTCAGCGCCTCATAGCCGAGCCCCAGCCGGGAAAGCACCCCGGCGCGAAAAGACTCAGCGGCAATGTCTGATGCCGCGACCAGCTTCTTCGCCAGCGCTATTCCCGCTGGCTTCTTCAGGTTGATCCGCACCGAAAGTTTGTTCGATGCCACCTGGTCAAACGTTGCCGCGCCCTCGCGGCCATAAACCGGGTGGGGTTTGCGAAACGCATCAAGCCGCATCGCGCTTTCCACCTTCACAACTTCTGCGCCAAGCTGGCTGAGCATGTGGGTGCAAAACGGCCCGGCATTGTGCACGGTAAAATCGGCGACCCTGATCCCGGACAGGGGGCGGATGCCAGCCAGCGGTTTCATGCGGGCGGGCCTCCGGCGAGCACCAGAGGAGCACCGTCAAAATGGAACGGTGAGACCAGCATCGCAAGTTCGCCAGCACCCGGCACATCAACGTTCTGAAACAGTCCGCGACAGGCTTCGTGCGGGTCGCTCAGCACTTGCGCCGGCGTGTAGTATTTCGCTAGCGGCACGGATAACTTCTGGCCTTCGCGCACCACATCGTCAACTTTGCGGGTGCTCGCCCATTTGCGGACGTGGCGGTTGATTTCAGGCCCGCGTCGGCTGCGCTCAAGCGAATCCGACAGCGCCGGATCCTGCGCCCATTCGGGATTGCCCAGCAGCGCTACCAGCCCGGTCCACTGGCGCTGTTCGAGCGTCAGCAGTTCAACAAACCCATCGGCACATTCAATTACCCCGCCATAGCGGAATGACCGTTCCACCCGGTGTTCAACCGAGCCGTCGCCCAGCCGCTGGATAGCAAAAGCGCCAACTGCCAGCCCGGCATCCTGCGCAGAAACGTCAACATACTGTCCGCCAATTTCATCGCGCACCCACAGCGCTGAAAGTGCCCCGAGCGCTGCGGCCACGCCGCACTGCATCTCGGTGAAATGGCCGTGGATCTTTACCGGCGGCCTGTCGGGGAAGCGTTCGGTGGTCAGGCCATTGGGCATCAGATAGCCCTCGCCCGAGGCGTGGAGCACCTGCAATTCCTCGCCTTTCCAATCGGATTTTGGCCCGGTTGCGCCAAAGGGCAGGGTGGAAACGTGGATCAGGTGCGGATGCTTGGCCGCAATGCTGGCTTCGGCAAGGCCCAGCGCGGCGCGCATCGTCAGCGGAGTGTCATCGATGAATATGTCGGTTTGGCTGAGGAGTGCAGCGAAGCTGGCGCGGCCTTCGGGGGTGGTCAGATCATGCACCGCGCTGGTCATTCCTGCGGTAAGGTAGGCGAAGAGGGCGGAGACCTGATCCCCCTCCCGCTTGCGAGAGGGGCTAGGGGTGGGTGAGTCAGAATATAATACCGCACTATCGTTGACAGGCCCACCCCCAACCCCTCCCGCGAGCGGGAGGGGTGCAGGAAGAAACGGTGCTTCCCTCCTCAGCGCCGAACCCGCCGGCCCCTCAATCAGCAAACAAGTCGCCCCCAGCGTCACCAGCATACGTCCCGCCTGCGCTGCCGACACGCCATTTGCATGAACGGCAACCCGGATGCCGAAGAGGGGGGCGCTCATGATCGACCCCGAAACGGGGAGGGGGACCGCTCGCGAAGCGAGGGGGGGAGGGGGCTATCCTCCCAAACAACGCTGCTTCGACGAGGCCTGGCCCCTCCACCATCCTGCGGATGGTCCCCCTCCCCGTTTCGGGGAGGATTATTGATCATCGCACCACCGGCAGATCAAGCTCCAGATTGCGTCCATCAAGAAACATCTTGATGACTGGATCGAGGCTTGGCAGCACCACCGTCGCCATTCCCGGCGTGGTCAGCTCGCCGCGCTGATTCTCACCCGTAATCTCAATATCGACCAGCGCGTGGCCGTCCTTGATGTACTTGCGGGAAACCTTGCCCCGCGCCCAGGTGCAATCGCCCATGGTGTTAAACCGGCTCATGCGGGTGCGGATGCGTTTCAGAAATCCGGCGTCGCCCATCCAGTTGGTGACGAAGCTCGCCATCCAAGCCGAACGCTGCGGGCCGTAATCGTAAACGCCGGGAACTCCGACTTCCTTGGCAGTCGATTCGCGGTGGTGGCCGATGCCGGTATATTCGATGCCGCCGCCGGCTTCCGGGTTGCGGAAGAAGTGGCCGGGATGCTTGACCGCGTTCTTGAAGATCACCCCGTGGGTGTGCCCGCGCCCGCAGCCAACCAGAAAGCCCATAGTGTCCATCAGGCTGAGCGGCCCCCGGACGATTTCAGGCAGCACTTCGCCGAGCTGAACCTCTTCCCAATAGCGCACGTTGCCACCGCGCATGTTCTTTTCCTCGTCGAGGATCGCAGCATCAATGTGCTCGAATTCCGCAGGGGTATATTCGTGCGTTGTGATGCCATCATACTTTCCGGTGTCGCGCGCCGCCTTGCGCTCGTGCCGGGTGCAGCTGCCAAGCGCACGCGCGACCAGTTCACCGCGCTGGTTGTAATAGCTGGCTTCAACGTACTGGATCACCAGCGTACCGGAAAACTGGCTTTCCTTGACGTCAACGCCAACTACGCGCTCGATCGCGGTGATCCGGTCACCCGGGCGGACGTGGCGGAACATTTCCCAGTCATTCCCGGCATAGAAGCCGTGAACGCCGGGCAGGCCCCAGCGGGTGCGACCGACCCAGCCGAACGCCATCGGAAAATTGGGGTGCGCAAGCATCGATCCGTGGCGGGTGAGCCGCCCGACTTCGAGATCGCGGTACAGCGGGTTGAGATCACCGATGCCGTTGCAGAAGTTCCGGATCGTGTCCTCGGTCGCGTCCTGCAGGTAGGGCCCTTCGGGGCGTAGCTGCATGCCGATCATCGCCTCGGCCGCTTTGATGGATTCAGGGGTAATTTTCCCTTCAGCAGGGGCGCCGCCGACTTCGCCAGAGATGTCGCCTTCGGTTTTGCTCATGGGGTCCTCCTGATATCAAAATTCAGGATAATGCATTATCTGGCCTATGGTCAATTAGGGCGGTGCGGTTATCGCTGGGCCGATGAAGTATTGGGCAGCAATTTGCTCCGCTGTTCTATGCGGCCGTATTACCGCGCCAATGCGGCTGGATTGAACCACTATTACGCCACTATCAGATTGCATCGGACTTGCAGGTCTATTGCAACGGAAATGCAGTGTCTTGGCACGGCACGTGGGGGGTCAAACCTTGATCTCGAGCGAGTGCCGAAGCTCAATCCACCCCGCTTCTATGTGCTGGCGAGTTGCCAGCATCGCCGCTGCTGCGTCGCCGGCGATAAAGGCAGCGAGCATATCGTCATGTTCGTCCGCTGCGCGGGAAACGCGGCCTTTCAACTGGTTGATCAGGTCAAACGGAAAGCGCGCCCACAGGATTTGCACAAAATGCAGCGTCTGCGGCATTGCCGCGATCGCGAACATACGGTGGTGAAAACGGTAGTTCGCGGCGCGCGCAGTCTCATTGTCTCCGGCTTCAAAGGCACGGGCAAACTCGCTCGCCATTAGCCGAAGTTCGGCGATATCACTGGTGGAGGCGCGCTCAACCGCACACTTGACCAACTGCGTTTCGAGCAGGATCCGCAGGTTCAAAACCTCGCTCGACGTATCGATATCAAACGTCGCGACCACCGCGCCCTTGAAGCTGTCTCCGGCGACATAACCTTCTGCTTCCAGTAGCTTGAGCGCCTCACGAACCGGGGTGATCGAGGTGTTCAGCAGCGTGGCAATCTCCTGCTGCTTGAGCCGCGCGCCGCGGGCAAAACGCCCGGCGATGATGCCTTCGCGCAACCAATCTGCGACCTGTTCTTCCTTGGTTTTGAACTGCATCATGCGAGCTTTTCCCGCACCGGAGCCCAGGCAAAATCGCCTTCGTGCGCAGTTCGCGCCGCGCCCGATGAGAGCAGCGCGGCGGATTCGTCGGCGCTGTAACCAAGCTCGCCGAGCAGCGTAGCGGTGTGCTCGCCCAGCTCTGGCGGCGGGAGGTTTTCGGGCATTTCGCGACCTCCGGGAAACTCCGGAACTTCAAAATGCAGCCCGCGATAATCGACCTCACGCAGCTTGCCCGGCTGCCGCGCCTGCGGCGTTTCCAGCACGCGCTCAAGCGGCATGACCTCGTTGAAACCGAGCCCGGCAGCGCGCAGTTTCCTCTCCGCCTGATCGAAAGTCAGCGCGCCAATCGCCGCCGCCACCGCCGCCTCAACCGCATCGCGCGCCTTTTTGCGGCCTCGCAATTTGGCATAGGCTGGATCGCCGTCCTGCGCCATTTCGAGCGCGCGGGTCAGCTTCGCCCAGTGTACATCGGTGAGAATAAGCAAGTACATCCAACGGTTATCGGCGGTCAGGTATGACCCGTAACCCGGCAGCGAAAACTCGCCGCCGCCTTCTTTTTCCAGCCGTCCGAGCAGTTGCGTCTTAAGCTGCATCCCGGCCAGATCGCGTGCGGCAAGGTGCAATCCGGTTTCATAAAGTCCGATTTCAATACTGCGTTCGGCCGCCGAGGCATGCGGATCGAGCATCGCTGAAAGCACCCGGATCACCGCATAGGTCCCGGCAAACTGATCGTGATAACTTGGCCCAAAGCGCATGGGGCGGCCATCAACGCGGTGGTCATCCATCGCCCCCGTCGCGGCTTCGGCGATGGGGTTGGTCATCAGGTCATCGGCCTGCGGTCCTTGCGCATAGCCCTTGATATGGACATGGATAAGGCGCGGATTGGCGGCCATGCAGTCCTCTGCCGTCACCGCCAGCTTGCGCGCGGCAGCGGGCGCAAGATTGTGGATCACCACATCGGCATTGGCTACGAGCCGGAGGAAAACCTCCCTGCCGCCCTCGGTTGTCAGATCAAGGCACAGCGCCTTCTTCGAATGGCTGTAGGCAACAATCGTCCCACTCGGCCCGCCCCGGATCAGCGCGCGGGTGGTATCCCCGCTCGGCGGCTCTACCTTGATAACCTCAGCCCCCAGCTGCGACAAAATATGCGTAGCAAACGGCGCCGCAATCATCGTCCCCAACTCGATCACCCGCTTCCCGCGCAAGGTTCGACCGCTGAAATCTGTACTTATTTGACTAGCCATAACTGTTAGTTGCAGATAATGCATTTTATATCAAGTGAGCGGAATTGCGCTGTATTTTGGTCTCCAGACGGTGGATGAAGGGCGGATACATGGCTTTGAAACGACAGGGCATAGAATTTGCAACGCCAACGCAACGGTATCGCAACAGAATGATGCGAAGTGTAATAGGGAAAACAGTAAGTTATGAGCGAAGTTTTTTCGAGTTGGCTAGGCCGCAGTGAACAAATGGTGGATGTGCTTGAACCTTCGCGCAGCAACGCTTTGTCTGCTGCCGTGGGCAAAAGTGGATTAGGAAAAGCTGGTGATGCCTTGCCGCTGCTGCACCACTGGCTCTATTTCTGGAACGTGCTCCCCGCCGATGCGCTCGGG
>JANNZB010000403.1:0-1820 GCA_031410395.1 Novosphingobium sp. | reverse complement strand
GCCATCTCCGCCTATGCGCGCATTTTTGGTGAAGCGCCGGATGGCCTCAGTAATGTCTAGGCCCACCCGCATCTGCCTCGTCGGCGCGACCGGGCTGATCGGCACCGCGCTGATCGAGGCCTGCGTTGGCCGCCGCGATGTCAAGCTGGTCGCGGTGTCGCGGCGCGAGGCGAGCCTACCCAAGGGCGCGCGGATGGAAGTGTTGCTCGCGCCGGTCGAAGGTTGGGGCGATGCCATCGCCGCTGCCAGTCCTGATGTGCTGGTCATCGCGCTTGGCACCACCTGGGCAAAAGCGGGCAAGGATGAGGCTGCGTTCCGTGCGGTCGATCAGCAACTGGTGCTCGATTGCGCGCGCTGGGGGCTGGCGGCGGGGGCGAAGCATCTGATCATGGTCTCCTCGGTGCGATCAGACCCCAATGCCAAGGGGCTTTACCTGCGGGTCAAGGGCAAAACCGAAGAGGGGCTGGGCAAACTAGGCTACCCCCGGCTTGATGTTTTACGCCCGAGCCTGCTGATAGGCCCGCGCAAGGAATTTCGCTTGCTTGAGCGGGTTGCGCAAATACTCGCGCCGATTGCGGATTTTTTCCTTCGCGGCAAAAACCTGCGGTATCGTTCAATCCATTCTGAAGTCCTCGCGCAAACGATTATTGCCCTCACCAAGCAAAAGGCTCGGGGGCGCTTCACCTATGAGCATGAAGATTTCCTTCGCGCGATCCGCCGGGTGGCGCTGGAACAGTCCGTGCGCGATGCGGTGCACAGCGGCACTGTGGATTAGGCCCGCACTGCCCAAAAGTGTTCGTTGACTCCGCCGCTGCCTGAAGCCAAGCCGGTCAAAGTCGCTGACCGCGCGGGAGAGCCCTGCCGATTCGTGGAAGTTCCATGAAATCGTCGGGCGCCGAAGGAGCAACCGCCCCGGAAACTCTCAGGCACAAAGGACCGTGCCGGTCGATAGCGACGCTCTGGAAAGAGTTCCTGCGCAAGCGGGGGCCGCCGAAGGGGTAATGCTCTCAGGCTTCCGTGACAGAGGGGGCACCTGAAATGGTGTGCTGACTGTGCGGAGCTGTGTCTGATGAGTGTTGATGCTAGCGAAATTGATCGGGATTTGGCCGACGAGGAAGTGGCTGAGGTGATGACCTTGCCCCTCGATGCCTGGCATCGCGCGCGCGGCGGGCGGATAGTCGAATTCGCCGGTTATCATATGCCGGTGCAGTATGAAGGTGTGATGGCCGAGCACCTGTGGACGCGGCAACATGCGGGGCTGTTCGATGTTTCGCACATGGGGCAGTTGCTGGTTTCTGGTGCCGAAAATGATCAAGCCGCTGCCGATGCCGCCGTTGAAGCGGTGCTGCCGATTGACCTGTCGACGCTTAAGCTGGGCCAGGTGCGCTATTCGCTGTTGCTCGATGAGAACGGCGGCATTCTTGATGATCTGATGGTGTCGCGCTGGCCTGAGGCGATCTATATGGTGGTCAACGGCGCGACCAAATGGGACGATCTTGCCCATTTGCGCGAGCATCTGCCAGACGACATCACGCTCAACCACCTTGATGATCGCGCGCTGCTGGCGCTGCAAGGCCCGGATGCATTCGCGGCACTGGAGCGTCACACAACCGGCGAATATCCGCTTTCGGCGCTGACATTCATGCGCTTCGGCGTGTTTGAACTTGGCGGCGCATCGGTGACGATCAGCCGATCAGGCTATACCGGCGAAGATGGATTCGAGATTTCACTCCCGGCTGAATCTGCTGAGGCGATTGCCGATCTGCTGTGCAGCGAACCTGAAGTAAAACCCATCGGCCTTGGCGCGCGCGACAGTTTGC
>JANNZB010000402.1:0-4072 GCA_031410395.1 Novosphingobium sp. | reverse complement strand
AGTTTAAGCGCGCCTTCAAGGGCCAACGGATAGTCCTGCCCGCGCCCGAGATAGAGAACATCGCGGGCCGGTGCGATCAGGTGTGCCATCGCTGCGATTTCGTCATCATGCGCCAGCGCATCGTTGAGACTGGAGGGCACTTCAAGCAATTGCTCAACCAGATCGCACTCTTCCGCCCGGCTCATCCGACCACGCTTGACCGCGAGATGCGCCGCCAGCGCGGCAAGAACGGCGAGCTGACAAGTAAAGGCCTTGGTCGATGCGACGCCAATTTCCGGCCCGGCATGGGTGGGCAGCAACAGATCGGCCTCGCGCGCCATCGAAGAGGTGGGCACGTTCACAACAACGGCGATCGTTTGTCCCGCCGCCTTGCAATGCCGCAGCGCTGCCAGCGTATCGGCCGTCTCGCCGCTCTGCGAAATGAACAGTGACAGACCGCCTGGTTCAAGCACTGGATCGCGATACCTGAACTCGCTCGCGACATCGATATCGACCGGAACGCGCGCGAAATGTTCGAACCAGTATTTCGCCACCATTCCGGCGTAAAAACTGGTGCCGCAAGCGACGATAGTCACCCGATTGATCGTCGACAGGTCAAAATCGAACTGCGGCAAAGCTACTGATTGATCAACTTGCCGCAGATAAGAACGCAGGGTTTGCGCAACCACGGTCGGCTGTTCAAAGATTTCCTTCTGCATGAAATGGCGATAATTGCCCTTTTCGATAGCCGCCGCGGATGCACCTGAAGTGGTAACTTCACGTTTTACCGGATTGTTATCTTTATCGAATATCTCCGCACCTCCACGTGTAATGATGACCCAGTCACCCTCATCAAGATAGGCAATCTTCTGGGTCAGCGGCGCCAGCGCCAGCGCATCCGAACCGAGGTAAGTTTCCCCTTCGCCATAGCCAACCACCAACGGCGACCCAAGCCGCGCGCCGATCAACATGTCGGGATAAGCGCGAAAAGCGATCGCCAGTGCGAATGCGCCGCGCAGCTGCGGGAGCACCGTCTTGACAGCATCTTGCGGAGAAAGTCCGGCCTCAACCTGATCAGACACAAGGTGGGCGACGACTTCGGTATCAGTATCACTTTCAAAGCTGCGCCCGCGCGCGGTCAATGCTTCACGCAATTGGCGGAAATTCTCGATAATCCCGTTGTGCACGAGCGCCAGTTCTGATGTTGCGTGCGGGTGGGCGTTGGCAGCGGTTGGCGCGCCGTGGGTCGCCCAGCGGGTGTGGGCGATGCCCGTGGTTCCCAGCGCCGGATCTCGCGCCAGTTCAAGCACCAGATTAGCCAATTTCCCGGGCGCGCGCCGCCGCACCAGTTGCCCGTCAAACACCGTGCAAACCCCGGCGCTATCATAGCCGCGATACTCCATGCGGCGCAGGCCATCGACCAGCCGCTGCGCCACTTCATCTTTGCCGACTATTCCGATTATGCCGCACATGCGTCCACTTGCCTTCCGCGATCAGGTGTAAGGTACTCGAATGCCCGGCACATTTGCCGGAAAATCCTTGGTATTTCGTGTCACCAAAATCGCCCCGTGATCCTGCGCCGAAGCGAAGACCAGCGCGGCGGGCAGGCTGAGCGATGGCCGGGTGACTCGCATCGTCGCGGCGCGTTTGGCAATCTCGGGCGTAACCTCGCGAATGGCGAAGTGCGCGAGGAAAGCCTCCGTCTCATCGCGCGCATCACCTGGAACTGCCGCCATGACCTCAAGCCAGGTGATCCGACTGATCCACGGCCGCGCCACCCGGCGCAGTTCGGCCATGGCGAAATGGTGGCCCGAGAGTGTATCGATGACGATAGAGGTATCAAAAAATGCCTCGCTCACGCGCCATCACCGTTATCGCCGGTGTCCCATGCCTTGCGAATTTCCGCCTCATATTCCGCGCCATCAGCCCCCTGCCCATAGCGAGTCCACAGGCCAAAGCCTTGTTCGAGCCAGTCTTTCTGCTTGGCACGGTGAGTGGAGATAGCATCGCGGATTACTGATGCGCGAGACATGCCCCGCTCAGCCGCGTAGGCATCGAGCCAGGCTATGTCTTCGTCTGGAAGGTCAGCCAAAATGCGCATGTCGGGATGATATCACTTTACGATATCAATGCAAGCCAGAATGCCGTGCTTTGATACTGACTCATCCCTTCCCTTCCGCCTTCTTCCGCTTCATCGCGTCATGAAACCGGTCCGCCCAGCCGGGCTTGACCAGTTGCTCGGCCCGGACCAACCGCAATTCCCCGTCGGCCACGTCGCGCGTCACTGCGCTGCCCGCTGCGACAATAGCGTCCGCTCCAATCTTTACCGGGGCCACCAGTGAAGAATTCGATCCGATGAAGGCGCGTTCGCCAATCACGGTTTTATACTTGAAATAGCCATCATAATTGCAGGTGATCGTGCCCGCGCCGATGTTGGCCCCTGCCCCCACATCCGCATCGCCGATATAGGACAGGTGGTTGGCCTTGGCGCCTTTGCCCATCACGGCCTTCTTGATCTCAACGAAATTGCCGATCTTGGCTTTTTCCATCAGCACCGCGCCGGGGCGCAGGCGGGCGTAGGGGCCTACTTCAACGCCGCTTGCCAGCGATGCGCCTTCGATGTGGCAGAACGCGCGGATACTTGCGTTGTCTGCCACCGATACACCGGGGCCGAATACTACGTTTGGTTCAATCAGCACATCGCGGCCAATCGCTGTGTCCCAGGCGAACCATACGGTTTCAGGCGCGATCAGCGTTGCGCCGTCTGCCATCGCTTGCGCTCGGCGGCGGCGTTGCCAGTGGGCCTCGGCCTCCGCCAGTTCGGCGCGGCTGTTTATTCCGGCGACTTCGTGTTCATCGGCGGTGACGACGACGGCGCAGACTTTGCCGTCAGCCTGAGCAATGTTCACCACATCTGGCAGGTAATATTCGCCCTGCGCGTTGTCGTTGGTCACCCGCGCAAGCAGCGCGAATAGGTCCTCGCTGCGCGCCGCCATCAACCCGGAATTGCAAAGACGACAGCCACGTTCGGCCTCGCTAGCATCTTTGAATTCGACCATTTTGGTGATGCGATCACCCTCGGCGATAATCCGACCATATTGCAGCGCATCGGCAGGTTCAAATCCGAGCACCACAACGGCGGGTGCGTCCGCTGCATTCAGCCGGTCAAGCATCGCCTGCATCGTTGCGGTGCTGACGAAGGGCACGTCGCCATAAAGGATCAGGACATCGCCCGAGAATCCCGAAAGCGCGCCTGCCGCTTGCTGCACGGCGTGTCCCGTACCCAATTGCGGTTCCTGCACCGCAATCACCGCGCGAGCGCCTACAGCCGCTTCCAGTTGCTCACGCCCGCTGCCAACGATCACCACCTGCTGCTTCGGCTCTAGCGCGGAAACACTGGCCATCAGATGTTCAATCATCGGACGGCCGGCAATCGGATGGAGCACCTTGTGAAGATCGCTCTTCATGCGGGTGCCCTTGCCGGCAGCAAGTATAACCGCGGCAAGCGGGCGTGGGGGGTTGGTGGCGCTCATTCGCCATGCTTTGCCAGCAAATGGTTGTCGTTTCCACAACTGGAAATGCGCTAACGCCGATTTCCAATCCGTGGCCCAGGCTGAAGCCCGCTCGCCCCCTGCGTGACCAAGCGCGGCGACCGATTCGCGGGAGTTACCCAATTCGCCTGTCCCGCCGCCGCTACGGCATTGCAGCCGAGGCTAATCGCTGTTGATCCGCCCGCGGCAAAGTGCCATCGCTGCGCGCGATGAGCCCGATTGGCGGCGCGAAAAGTTTGGGGAGTTCAACCAATGACCATCTCGTTCAAAGACAAGGTTGCTATCGTCACAGGCGCCGGCGGCGGCCTAGGCCGGGCCTATGCACTCGAACTGGCAAAGCGCGGGGCCAAGGTTGTGGTCAACGATCTGGGTGCGGCGCGCGATGGCACCGGACATTCGGATGCAGCGCTCGCGGTGGTGGACGAGATCAAGGCAGCGGGCGGCGAGGCTATGTCGAACGGCGGCAGTGTAACCGAATATGAACAGATGGTGGAAATGGTCGCCAAGGCCAAGGAAAAGTGGGGCGGCGTCCACATCCTGAT
>JANNZB010000401.1:0-1882 GCA_031410395.1 Novosphingobium sp. | reverse complement strand
TGTTGAATATTCGGTCAAAAGCGGCTCTCTCTGCATTGCAGGGAGGCGAACTCAATCTGCAGTTGCTCTTTTCGGGTAACCAAGCCGCAAAATTTTACGTTGTTGATGGTCAGCACCGCATTCTGGCTTTTCAGAAGGCGTTTGATGATGGTTGGCACCAAGCCGCCGACTTTCAGGTGCCTTTCACGTGCATGCTCGGAGCTGATGAAGATGAAGAGATGGAGCAGTTCTACGTCGTTAATTCCAATGCAAAGGCAGTGCGCACTGACCTAGCATACGCGCTGCTCAAAAAGCGCTCCGAGAGCGAGGAGGGATTGATGGAGTCGTTGCAAGAACGAGGACGGGAATGGCAGGTCAACGGTCAGACAATTGTTGAACGGCTGGCTGTTGAGTCCATTGTGTGGAAGCAACGTATTCGACTGCCAGGAATGGAAAAGGGGGAAACCATTATTCCGTCTGCCTCAATGGTTGCATCGTTGAAGCCCGTTTTGACGTCACCCTACTTTGGCCGACTGAAAGCGGACCAGCAGCTTCGCGTGCTAGAAGCCTTCTGGGAAGGAATTCGAAACACACTGCGTGACGCATTTGATTCGCCGTCGGAATACGCGATCCAAAAAGGCGTGGGTGTGATTGTGATGCACGCCTTGTTTCCGGAAATCTTGGAACTTGTCCGCGATAAAGGGCTGGCTCCCATGGACCCTGAGTCGTTCGAACAAGTTCTGGGAAGCTCGCTGAACGATCTGGTTGGCGAAACCTCAGAAAACAAGACTGTCGAAGGCGTCGATTTCTGGGCAGCGGGACCAAGAGGCGCCGCAGGGTCATATAGTAGCAGCTCTGGGCGCCGTGTACTGATTGCAAAGATCCGTTCTCGACTGCCCGAACTGGAGGTCGACTGATGGCTACCTTTGCAACCCCAAAACGGCGACGGCTAACTTCAATTGAAGCAGCTAAAATCAAGTACCTCGCCACGACGACTGCATTGTTTCAACATGAAATTGCCGCTGTGATCGGATTGAACCAAGGGAGAGTTAGCGAAGTACTGAGTGGTAAGCGATTTGCCAGTGTTACCGCTCAACCTTGACCAAGGTCGATGCACTTTTCGAATAACAAGCAGCCCGCCTTAATTTAGGCGGGCTGCTTTTGAATTACGATGATAGCTCTGCATAAACCACCAAATGTCACCCGGCAAACCCCAGCACCAACTGCATCGCTTGCTCCACCCGCTCCATGTCATCTTGCGTAAGCACGCCGATCCTCTCGCCCAGTTTGGAACGGGGGATGGCAGTGAGCTTTTCGGTCATGACATGCGAGAAACGGTCGAGACCATTTTCTGGACTTGGCTCAATTCCTGGCCTGAAATAGCGTTCAGAATCGGGCAGCGCGGTGAGGCCGCAGGTTATCAGGGACTCGGTCTCGGCCAGCACGTCGGACTGCAAAACCAGGGCCGGGCGGGGCTTGCTGCCGTATCCGGGCGCGCCGGAGACGGTCCAGATTTCACCGCGCTTCACCCTTGCACGTTCATTGGGGTTCCTTGCCGCCCCAATCGTAGGGCGGCTCGTCCGCCATCAGTTCGTCATAGTTCTGGCCAAGCCAGCGATTGTATTCGGCCTCTTCCTTGCTGGCGTTGATCTCGGCAATCTCACGCTTGATCCCGGCGAGCACCTTGGGATCGCGCAGATCGGGCACCCAGATCTGCTTGAGCCGCAAGCCTTGCGCGCGCTTGGCCGCGCGGTAGCGGGCCGCGCGCTGCGCTCCGGTCAGGTTTTCGTGCACGCCCATGCTCGGTCTCCGTTACATGTAACGTAAACCTGGGGCACCGGATTGGCAATATGCGATGCCTCCGCTGGGGATCAATCGTGCTCGCGGTCCCCCGCGCCGATGT
>JANNZB010000400.1:0-5125 GCA_031410395.1 Novosphingobium sp. | reverse complement strand
CCGGCGCGCTGTCCGCGAGGTGAATTTCGCCAAACAGATCGCCGCCGTGCGGCAAAGTATCCCAGTCAATCTTCGCCATCAATGCACTCTCCGCCCGCCTATGTCCCACGGTGTCATGAGCGCTTCCCTTATCGCTGCAAGACGCTAGGGTGCAAGCAGGAATTGCCGGAAAAGGCACTATGTGGGAGCAAGGCGAGGATGCAAGGTTCAAACGAGACGGTTGGCGCAGATGCGGCTACCCACCGCACGCGCCAATGGCTGGTTGCGCTGCTGTTTTTTGGCACGATCCTGAACTACGTTGATCGTCAGGTTCTTTCCCTGCTCAAGCCGACAATCGAGAAGGCCTATGGCTGGGGCGATGCCGAATTTGCCCACTTTGCCTCAATGTCACAGCTCGCCGCCGCCTTGGCCCTGCTGTTCGTCGGCTGGCTGATCGATCGTTTCGGGGTGCGCATAGCCTATGGCGTAGCGGTCGCGGTTTGGAGTCTTGCCGGGATGGCCCATGCCTTTGCCGCTGGCGTTGGCCAATTTGTGACCGCACGCGTGGTGCTGGTCGCGGCGGAGGCTGTGAACACCCCGGCGGCTGTCAAATCAGCGGCGATATACATGCCGCTGCGTCAGCGCTCGATGGCGGTGGGAATCGTCAATACTGCCCCCAATCTCGGCAATATCCTCGCCCCGCTGACGGTGATTCCCTTTGCAGCGGTATTCGGCTGGCAAGCGGCATTTATCGTCACCGGCGCGCTGGGGTTCGTCTGGCTGGCATTCTGGATTGTCGGCACCCGGCACCTGCGCCCTGTCGAACGCGCCGCCAGCAGCGACCCGGCAAAGCCAGCGATGGGCGCAGCCCTGCAGGACCGCAAGACATGGGCGATAGCCGGGGCCAAGGCGCTGACCGATATGTTCTGGTGGTTCTTCACCTTCTGGCTGCCGGACCTGTTCCACAAGGTGTTCCACCTCAGCCAGTCTGAGTTGATCGGCCCGACAGCGCTGGCGTTTTCACTGGCTGCGTTTGGCGCGCTGAGTTCAGGCGCATTGTTTCCCAAGCTGCTGGCGCGAGGGAGGACGGTCAATTCGGCCCGCAAGACCAGCATGCTGATCTATGCGCTAATTATTCTGCCGATCCCGCTCGCGCTGACCGCAGGCAACGCATGGGTCGCCGCCACCATCATCGGCATGGCCCTGTTCGCCCACCAAGGCTTTTCAACCAACATCTTTGGCTTTGCCGCCGATGCCGTTCCCGCCGCTCGTGTAGCGACGGTGATGGCGATAGGGGCGATTGCCGGAAACCTCGCCGGGTTCGGCATTCAGGAGGCAACCGGAAAGCTTCTGACCAACGGCTATGGCTACGCGCCCCTGTTCTATGCCGCATCCATTGCCTATCTGATGGCGCTGGCGTGGATCCACCTGATGGTGCCGCGCATCGTTGCCGAGGATGAGGGGTGATCGCGGGATAAAGCGGAACCTCCGAGCAAACAAAAAAGGGCCACAGGAAATCCCTGCGGCCCTTTTTGTTTGTAGCTCTGCGCGGACAGATCAGAAGTTGATCTTGCCGGTCACGCCGAAATAACGGTCGGCATCGCGCGGAATCTGATAGCGGATGCTGCCGCCCGGTCCGCCTGATTCCTTGTGCGCCACGTAAGATTTGTCGAAGACATTGCGCACCTGAAACATCACTTTCCAGACATTGTCGCTCGAACCAAAGCCCGCCTGAAGATTGACAAGCGCATATCCGTCAATCGTTCCCAATGTGCGCAGGCTGGCTACGGGCGAGAAGATCGAAAGCTGCGAGGACTGCGCCGACATCTGGGTGCCGGCGAACAGGTCCAGATTGTCGGAAATGGTGCCGCGATAATCGAGCCCGAACGAGCCCTTCCATTCGGGCGCGAACAGCAGCGGGGTTCCGTCGGGAATGATGTCCGTCACCAGCGCGCCTGCCACCGCCTTAAACCGATCGACATGGGCATCGGTATAGGCCCCGCCAGCCGTCAGGCTAAAGCCGCCGCCGAGCCGCGCGTTCAAATCGACCTCAAAGCCGCGGGTTGATACTTCACCGGCATTGGTGAAGCGGCTGACCACCACTGTGCCTGAAAGATCAGGGTTATTGGCCTGGAAGTTGTGGAACTTGGTATAGAATGCCGCAAGGTTAAGCGTGACGCGGCCGTCCATCAGTGTGTTTTTCAGGCCGATTTCAAAAGCATCGGAAGTTTCAGCCTCGACCACCGGGGTTGTCGCGGTGCCAAGGTTGAAGAACATGTTGTAGCCCGGGCCCTTATAACCACGGGCATAAGATACATAGGCCATCGATCCGGCACTAAGGTCCAATTGCAGACCGGCGCGGCCCGAAATATTGTCGGTCTTCGCCTGAGCGTTGAACGGGCCAAAACTGGTGTTGACGCCGCCAGTGTTAATCGGATTGCCGCTGCCATCAACGTCAAGCCCGGTCGACGTGCGGCTGTGATAGACCTTCAGATCATCATGCGTATAGCGCAGGCCGACAACCGCGCGGAAGCTATCCGAAAAGTGCAGGGTCGAATTGGCAAAGATTGCGAAGTTCTTGAAGTTCGATCCGTGCGGCGCAACGCCCACAGGAAAGCGCGATGGCGCTGCGAGCGGACTGGTGCAAGGTGTGGCAACGGTGGGCGCTGGCGGCACCAAAGCGCTGCACACAATCGACCTGCGGGTGAACACGCGGTCTGTTTTGGCGCTCGAGAAATAGGCTCCGATGATGTAATCAAGGAAGCCGCCCGTGGGTGACGCAAGCCGCAATTCCTGGCTGAAGGTACTAGATTCTTGCGGGCCGCTATCGTGGAGCTGGTTCAATCCGATATAGGCCTGCGGAAGCCAGTCACCATCGCGGATTTCGGTATTGTTCCAGCGGCGATACGAGGTGATCGAGGTCAGCGAATGGGTGCCGACGTCAAGATCGGCTTGCAGCGATAGCCCCCAGCTTTCTTCCCTGGTCGCGGTAATCAGATTCTGGTTGATCGTGCGCGATTCCGCGCCAAGCGGCGTCGGCAAGACTGTGAAGGCGAGCCCTGTTCCGACGGTGCCGATCAGCTGCGCGCAGCAATCGTCATCAGACTTGCGCCAATCACCGATCAACGTGAACTTGGCCGTAGGGGATACATCGGCAACGATCATGCCGCGAAGGCCATAGTGTTTGTAGCCGTTCACCGTCTTGTTCACGCTCTGCGCGATATTGGTGATATTGCCGTCATACTGGCCATAAAAGCCCACCCAGCGGCTCTTGACCGTGTCACTGAGCGGCAGATCGACCGCCACCCGCCCGCGGAATTCTGATTTGGTGTAGTAGCTGGCTTCGACTGTTCCGCCGACAACACTGCCCGGTCGCTTGGTGATGATGTTGATTGCACCGGCGCTGGCGTTCTTGCCAAACAGCGTGCCTTGCGGGCCGCGCAGCACTTCGATCCGGTCAATGTCGATCAGGTCCGAAAATGCTTCACCGGCGCGAGCATAGACCACGCCATCAACCACGGTAGAAACGCTGGGTTCGGCGGCAATTGAAAACGTCGCGGTGCCAACGCCGCGCATATAGAGCGACTGATTGAGCGTGGTTCCAGACTTCTGGATATTGAGGGTCGGCACTAGTGTTTGCGCGCTAAGCAGGTTCAGGCCACCCTGTTCGGCAATCTTTTCGCCGCCGATCGCAGTGATGGCAATAGGAACCTTCTGCAGCTTTTCCGAACGCTTCTGCGCAGTCACGACAATTTCACCCGGCGCAGTATCGCTCACGGATTCGGCGGTCGCGGGGCCGGATTGCTGGGCAAAAGCCGGACCAGCAATGGTTGCCGTCAGCACAAACATTACTGCACTCGATGCGCGAAGCATGGATTTCATGATATTCCTCCCTCTGGCCAGAGCTGCGGTGTGCAGCTTCGGGCATTCATTTAACGAGGCAGAGACAGCGCCCACCCTCGCTTCTTGAGAGCAATTTGCATCGCGCTTGCGTATGTGTCAAGCGGTGTCATATTGGATAGGTATTGGCTGTGGCATCCGCGCCACAGTCTTGAATGCTTGGGATGGAATGGGTGACGAAGGCGCAGTTTTCCGTAACTGACGATGGATTTGATCTGCATTTCGCGGGCAGGCTGGTGCTGCGCCACCGCGCTTCCTGTCCGGCGCTAGTCATGGCCGCAGGAAATGCAAATGTGATCATGCGCTTGGGTAACTTCCGTATTACTGACGCGCCGACTGGTCAGATCGAACCGCAGCAATGCGCACGCTCAGAGGGTGGGATTGATTTCCTCGCCGAAGGCCAAATCTGCGCGCGGATGCGGGTGGATGGCAACCGCCTGTCCGTTACTTCAGACGACCCCGCGCACAATCGCCTGTGGCTACGCTTCCGCGCCGAGCCGGGTGAGGCGGTGTGGGGCGGCGGCGAGCAGATGAGCTATCTCGCGCTCAATGGCCGCGCCTTTCCGATGTGGACCAGCGAGCCGGGGGTTGGCCGTGACAAATCTACCGAGATCACCCGGCAGATGGACGCGCTCAGCATGGCAGGCGGCGACTACTGGAACACCAACTTCCCGCAGCCGACCTTTCTGACCTCGCGGTGGCTGGCGGTGCATTTGGATGCCTCGTGCTATTCGGTGCTCGATTTCACCGATCCGGCGGCGCACAGCGTCGAGGTTTGGGGCAACACTACCAGCTTCGAATTGTTTGCCGCCGATAATCCAATCGAACTGGTCGGCCAGCTTTCCGCCCGCTTTGGCCGCCACCCGCCGCTTCCCGATTGGGCGATTGGCGGGGCGATCATTGGCCTCAAAGATGGCGCACGCAGTTTTGAACGGCTCGAAAAGTTCATCGCCGCCGGAGCCGAAGTTTCCGGCCTCTGGTGCGAAGATTGGGCTGGAATCCGTGAGACCAGCTTTGGTCGCCGCCTATTCTGGGACTGGCGGCGTGATGACCATCGCTATCCCGACCTGCCTGAACGCATTGCCGCGCTCAAGGAACGCGGCATTAGCTTCCTCGCCTACGCCAATCCCTATCTTGCGGTTGACGGTTCGCTTTACGAAAAAGCCAAATCGGCAGGCCACTTCGCGCTGAGACAAGATTCGGACGAGGTCTATCTCGTCGATTTTGGCGAGTTCGATTGCGGCGT
>JANNZB010000399.1:0-13907 GCA_031410395.1 Novosphingobium sp. | reverse complement strand
GCCTTTTCCAGATTGCGCTTGGTGAACTCACCGGTGTCGACAATGATCAGTCCGCCCTCTTTGAGCGCCTGAACATTGGTTTTCAGAGCCGCCGGGTTCATCGCCACGAGCACGTCAGGCTGATCGCCCGCGGTTTCAATCGCGGTTGAGCCGAAGTTGATCTGGAAGGCGGAAACGCCAAACAGCGTGCCCTGCGGCGCGCGAATTTCTGCTGGAAAATCCGGGAAAGTCGCCAGATCATTGCCCGAAAGCGCGGTAGACAGGGTGAACTGCCCCCCGGTCAACTGCATGCCGTCACCAGAATCTCCGGCAAAACGGACAACTACTGCTTCGGGAACATCGCTGCCGCTGGGCTGCGCTTCGGTATCGCTATCGGCCAATAGAGTTGCCATCTTTATCCTCTGCCGGGAGTCCGGCTTTTACACCTTCTGCCCCTAGTCCTTCCCGCTTAACCAGTTCAAAACAGAAAAACTGTCCGCCGGCCAATTCTCATGATCAGGCAAACGCCTGCATTAGCCCGTAGTCAAGCCGTCAATTGCAGTTATTCCAGTCAATAATTCCTGAATTGTCGCCAGTTTCACCGTGTTATCGCTTGACCGGCAGGGTGCAGACAGGCGACGGGGCGCGTTATGACCGATACATCAAGCCTCCCCTATCGCCCCTGCGTCGGCATAATGCTGGTCAACGCGTCAGGCCACGTTTTCGTCGGAAAACGCATCGATACGCGCGAATCGGGAGGGAATGAGGGCGATGCCTGGCAGATGCCACAGGGCGGAATCGATGACGGCGAGGAGCTTGAAGCGGCGGCTTTGCGCGAATTGCAGGAAGAAACCGGGGTTACCGCGGATCTGGTTACGCTGCTCGCGCAGACGCGTGAAGAACTGCTCTATGATCTGCCTGACGACCTTGTCGGCAAGCTATGGAAGGGCAAATATCGCGGTCAGCGGCAACAATGGCTGCTCGCGCGGTTCAATGGCAGCGATGCTGACGTCCAGATAGACTCGCACGATCCCGCTGAATTCTGCGAGTGGAAATGGGTTGAGCCGGAACAATTGCCAGATCTGATCGTGCCGTTCAAAAAGCGGGTTTATCGGGCCGTACTGGCTGAGTTCAGCGAACTGATCTGAATTCGCCTGCCCTTGCCGTGCTTTAGTTCTGCGTAACCACCGGCTTTGGCTTCACATCAGCAGCCGTCACCACTTTTGGCATCGGCCCCTTGGCGATCACGGCCGAGAGTTGTTGCGACTGGGTGCAATCCTTGCACAGCCATTGCAGCCGCGACAGGTTGCGTCTGGCCTTTTCGACCGCGCCCTTTTCTACCAGCGTGGCTCCTTCGCCAGCAATCGCATCAAGGTTTTGCGGCTCACGCTCAATCGCTACGCGATAGAGATGGAGCGCTTTGCCATTCATCCCGAGTTTACGCTGAGCCTCAGCCAGATCGATCATCAAACGCACCGATCCCGGCTGAATCGCCATCGCCGCCTCATAACTGTCAATCGCGCCAAGCGGATTTCCAGCCGCGAGTGTCGACCTTCCGACCAGCTCAAGAGCTTCAGCACGGGGATCGAGCGGCTGTGCTGCAGGTGCAGAACTCAACACGCTCGCGGTAAGGCCAAAGGCCAGTGAAAGGGCAAGCGCGGCAGGGGTATAACGCATCAGCAGCTCCTTGACCGTGGGCCGGGAAAAAGGCTCGGGCGGGTCCATTTGCTCAGGTGGTATCACGGCAGATCAAAACAGGCGATGAAAAATCCGTCGGTTGAATCGTGCGCTGGCGTAAGTCGCAGCCCGGCCCCATGTGGTCGACCAGCGGCAACCGAAGGCTGCCGCGCCCGCCATGCCCCGTGCCGCGAAAGAAAGTCCGCCGCTTGCTGTGCGCCTTCACGGTCAAGCAGCGAACAAGTGACGTAGATCAGCCGCCCGCCCGGCCGCACGAGCTTGGCCGCCAGATCGAGCAATCGCGCCTGCAAAAGCGCCAGCCGCGCTAAACCATCCTCGGTAAGCCGCCAGCGGGCCTCAGGATTGCGCCGCCAAGTGCCAGTGCCCGAACAGGGCGCATCGACCAGCACAGCATCCGCGCGCCCCAACCAGCCATCGAGCGAAGCCAGTTCGCGCCCGGTATCGAGCAACTGGGTTGTGATGATGCTCGCCCCCGCCCGCTCGGCACGCGGCGGAAGTTGTGACAGGCGCCGCCGATCGCTGTCACAGGCGATGATCGAGCCGCGATTGTCCATCGCTGCGGCCAGCGCAAGCGATTTGCCCCCCGCCCCGGCGCAAAGATCGATCATAAGCTCGTCAGGCCGCGCCGCCACCGCAAGGCAGGCGAGTTGCGATCCCGCATCCTGCACCTCAATTGAGCCCGATTTAAACGCATCCCATTGGTCAATCGCGGTGCCCGGCGCAAAACGCAGCCCGCCGGGAGCAGCGCAGAACTCACCCGGTTCGGGCAGCGCCAGCGTCCCCGCTTTCAGCTTGTTGACGCGCACATCGAGCGGGGCGCGCCCTAGCAGGGCCGAGGCTTCGGCATCATCGATTCCCGATGCGGCAAGTTGCTCGGTCAGCCATTTTGGCGCGATTCCGCCCGCCGCAAGGTTTTCGTCGGGCGCAATGGGCGCTGGCGCATGCGGCGAGCCATCAAACAGTGCAGCCAAGGCCGCATCGCTTTGCCTCAGCCGCAGCATCGCCGCGCGGCCAGACTGCGGAACCTCCCCGCAGGCCCTGATCGCGGTGTAAACAAGTTCGCGTACCGCACGCCGATCACCGCTGCCGGCAAAGCGCCGGGTGCGGAACCATTCGGCGATAATGCGGTCCGCCGGAGCGCCATTGCTGCGCGCAGCGGCAATAACGAGGTCCAGCACCTCGATCCCCGCCTGGACCCGGGCGGAGGGTGTCATGAGGCCCCTCCCGCCTGCGGGAGGGGTTCGGGGTGGATGAGTCTGTTCATAAGCCGCGCCATGATAATTTACCCACCCCCGGCCACTCCCGCAAGCGGAAGGGGGGATTAACCTTGTGTCGGATAGTTGGGCGCTTCACGGGTGATCGAGACATCGTGAACGTGGCTTTCGCGCAGGCCAGCATTGGTTATGCGCACGAACTGCGCCTTGGTGCGCAGATCATCGATGGTGGCCGAACCGGTATAGCCCATCGCCGCCTTTACCCCGCCGACAAGTTGATGAATCACATCCTTGGCGGGGCCTTTATAAGGCACCTGGCCCTCGATGCCCTCAGGAACCAGTTTCATTTGATTCTTTATGTCGCCCTGAAAATATCGGTCCGCTGATCCGCTTCCCATCGCGCCAACTGAACCCATACCGCGATAGGATTTATAGGCGCGGCCCTGAAACAGGAAAGTCTCGCCCGGCGCTTCGTCCGTGCCCGCCAGCAGCGAGCCGACCATGATCGATGAGGCCCCAGCGGCAAGCGCCTTTGCCGCATCGCCCGAAGTGCGCAGCCCGCCATCGGCGATCACCGGAATACCAGCCTTGTTCGCTTCCTCGCAGGCATCCATGATCGCGGAAAGCTGCGGCACTCCAACGCCCGCGACGATCCGCGTGGTACAAATCGATCCCGGCCCGATACCAACCTTGAGCGCATCGGCCCCGGCATTGATCAGCGCCTTGGCCGCTTCAGCCGTTGCGATGTTCCCGGCAACAACCTGCGCCGAATTGGACAGCCGCTTCACCCGTTCAACCGCGCGGGCGACATCCTTGTTATGCCCATGCGCGGTATCGATGATGATCACATCGCATTCAGCCGCGAGCAAAGCCTCGGTGCGTTCAAAGCCCTTGTCCCCCACCGTGGTCGCGGCGGCAACGCGCAGGCGGCCAGCCGAATCCTTGGTGGCGCTCGGATAATTCACTGCTTTTTCAATATCTTTGACCGTAATCAGGCCAACGCAGTGATAGGCATCATCGACCACCAGCAGTTTTTCGATCCGCCGCGCGTGGAGCAGCCGCTTGGCCTCTTCTCCGCCGGTGCCGATCCGCACCGTCGCGAGGTTTTCATGCGTCATCAGTTCGCGCACTGGCTGGGCCGGGTTCTGGGCAAAGCGGACATCGCGATTGGTGACGATACCCACGAGCCGCCCGCCAGCCTCAACCACAGGAATGCCGCTAATCCTGTTCGCAAGCATAATCGACTGCGCCTCGCCCAGTGTCGCGTCTGGTCCGATGGTAATCGGATTGACCACCATGCCGCTTTCAAACCGCTTTACCGCGCGCACGGCGGCGCATTGCTGCTCAACCGTCAAGTTGCGGTGCAAAACGCCAATCCCGCCCAGCTGCGCCATGACAATCGCCATATCCGCCTCGGTCACCGTGTCCATCGCCGAGGAAATCACCGGAATATTCAGCGAAATCTCGCGCGTCAGCCGGGTGCGGGTATCGGCCATTGACGGCACAATATCAGACTCCGCCGGGCGCAGAAGCACATCGTCAAAGGTAAGGCCAAGGGGGATTTCGATAAATGCCACTGTCTATGCGTCCCGGACGATTCGTGGCGGCCCATGTAAACAAGGGGGGCGTGCTGCGATAGGGGGTATCTTTGAACTCGCCACCCACGCGATCCGCTGGCATAACCCTGAGGCGCGATCATACAACGAGGGGCAAATTCCATGCGGACGGCAGCAATTCTTCTGATCGCAGGGCTGAGCTCAAGCCTGACCGCGCAGGATATGCCGCCCTCCACTACGCCTGCCAGCATGGACCACGCAGCCGGGCATCACGGCGACATGACCGCGCCCAAAACCGCGCAGGTCATGCCGGGTTATGGCGCGGGCGGCTTTGCAATCACCACCAAGCAGCCAAAAGCCCAAGCATTCTTCGATAACGGCATGCAGCTCGCCCACGCCTTCGCGCACAAGGCGGCGATCAAGGCGATGGAAGAAGCTGTGCGGCTCGATCTAACCTGCGCGATGTGCCTCTGGGGCCTCGCATGGGCTTCCGGCCCGACAATCAATTACGGCAAGAGCGAAGCCGAAATGGCTCCGCTGACGGAAATGGCTGACAAGGCCGCGAAGCTCGCAGAAACCCAAGGCACCCCGCGCGAAAAGGCGCTGATCCATGCGCTGCAACTGCGCTATGCCGATGGCGGTGGCGGCAAGCCCGGCGATCTCGCCTTTGCCAAGGCGATGACCGTGCTGTCGGCGCACAATCCCCTTGATAACGAGATCGCCGTGATTGCCGCCGATGCCTGGCTGATGGCGCAAGCTGACACGCCCGAGCAATCAAAGCTCAATGCCGAAATGGCAATGCCGTTCCTCGAAGCCGCTCTGAAACGCGATCCAAATTACACTCCCGCCATACATTTCTACATCCACGCCAGCGAAATCGCGCAAGTACCGTCGCTGGCTGAGCCTTACGCGGATAAACTCGCCGCACTCGCCCCGCGCGCCAGCCATCTGGTGCACATGCCCAGCCACACTTACTATTGGGTCGGGCGTTATCAGGACGCCGCCGATACCAATATGCTCGCGGTGGAATTGGGGATTGAGAATGCCAAGGCGCTCGGCCTCGGCCCGCCCGATGGCGTTTGGGGTCTGCCCTACCATGCGCACAACGTCACCTTCGGGCTCGGCGGCGCGTTGCAGTCAGGCGATGCCAAGACCGCGCTGGCGCTTGGCCGCCCGCTGGTTGAACGCGCAGGAACGCGGGCTGATGCTGGAGCCTATAGTCAGGTTCTGGCCGCAAACGGATACTTCGCCATGGCGCTGTTCGCCCCGACCGCCGAAGTGCTCGCCCTGCCCAAACCGAAACTCGAAGTCGTCGAGGCCGCATGGCACTATGCGCGGGGTGAGGCTTTCGCGCGCATGGGCAATGCCGCAGGGGTGCGCAATGAAGCGGCGGCGATCCACGGCACGTCCGGCAAACTCTCCGCCGATGACGGATCGCAACAAGGCGAGCAATTGACCCTTATCGCCCGCAACATCCTCGCCGGTCGTGCCACGATGATGGAGGGCCGCCCGCAAGAAGCCATCATCGCCTTCCGCCAAGCCGCCGAAATTCAGGAAAGCGCCGACTTTTCAGCCTTCGCCGATCCGCCAGCGTGGTATTATCCCATACGCCGCGATCTCGGCTCGGCGATGCTGGCGGCGGGGGACAGAGCGGGCGCGCGGGCGGAGGCGGATAGGGCGCTGAAGTACCGCCCGAAGGATCCTGGGACTTTGGCTTTGCTGGGGAAATTGGGGGATGGGTGAGGGTTTTGGCTTCAGCCGTTGCCGAGCCTTTCCGCTACTTTAGTTGGTCGACTCTTTGGTTCTTATCTTCGGCCCACGCGGACGGGCTTCTCCCGAAATGACAGTCGGTGCCCGCATGCCCGAGTCCCCATCACCTTTTGGCCCGCCACCTTTGTTTCCTTCGATTCCGTTGGGACCGAGCGTTGTGGAGATGGCCTGATTGCCTCTGGAATCAGCAGGTTGTTGCAGGCCGCTGCATCCAGCAGGCTTTGGCCCTCCCCGCCTTTGTCCATCGGTTCCAGTCAGGCCCTCGATTGTTGTGATAGTCTGAGGGGTGGCGGCGGCCGTCGCTTGAATAGTCCTTCCTGTATCTTCTTTGTCGCGCCCCCCACCCTTCGGACCACGATGACGAGCTTCTTCAGAAATTTCAGTTGGAGATTGAATCCCGTGAGCTACATCACCCTTGGGTGCGCCCCTTTTTCGTCCATCAGTGCTGTTAGGACCAAGCGTTGTTGTAATAGACTGAGTGCCGGTGACATCCTTTGCTTTAATAGTCTTTCCAGTAACTATTTTGTCTCGGATCTTTGACCCGCCACGTCGCGCTACCGAGGCTTCACCACTCTGAGCCGCAGCTGCCGAGCCTGTTTCGGCCCGCGCTTCTCCTATGGAAAGCTGAAAAAATGCTTGGCCATCGCTCGGTGTAATGGCGATGCCGCAGGTCGGTAGCAGGCTGATCCAAGGCAGCATGAAAAGTGAAGTGCGCTTTGCGTCCATGGACCGTACTCCCCAAAACCGATGCATTTTCAGTATTGTGGATAGTCTAGCCTAACAATTGGTTCTGCCAAGGGTAGAGTCGCATCAACCCCTCAATACCACTCCACCCAAACACCATGCGCGTGGGCTTGGCCTAGCAGCACCTCCTCCTCACCACCCGGCCAAAACCTGGTCCGCAGTTCGTGGCGGAACGTCGCTCGGTTGGTTTCCACGGTTACCCAAGCCAGCGGGCGTTCCTGCGTTGCCGCTGCCCCCGCCCGCTCCATCGCCGTCTCAATCCGCGCGCGGCCTTCGGGGGGCAAGTATTGCCAGACGATCGAATGGAACAGCACGCGGGTGACGCCAACCTTTTGCGGCGCGACCAGACGCTGTTCGACCCAATCGGCGGCGTCCATCTTGGCCACGCGCGGCGGTTTATCGCGGGCGAGGGCAATTGCGGCGTCGATGCGCGCCAGCCGCGCGGGCATATCGGGCCAGACGTAGCTTTTGAGGCGGAGCGCCAGCGCGGGGTCGGTAAGGTCCATTGGCGCAAGATCGCAGCCTTCTATCGCAGTGATCGCCACCGCGCCCTGTGGCGGCGGCGGCCCGCGCCATTCGGGTTTGATCACCATCGGCGATGTTGCAGGCCCGGCCCTCACCCCGCCCAGATCAAAGGCGAAGCGATCCATCATGGTGTTGATCCCGGCGCTGGCACCGATCTCGTTGAGTTCAAACTTTGGCGCGTTTGAAAGCTCTGGCCTTGCCGAAAGGCACAGCAATTGCGCCATGATCCCGGCGGAACGCCCGGCCTCGTTGGTCTGCGGCGGCCCGGCGAACCATTCGAGCAGCCGGTCATCATGCGCCTGCACCACGGCGAGCACAATGGCATCAACCGCCGCCTGATCGGTAATATCGCCCGCATAAATCGGCCCCAGCCGGTCATCCGCGCCGGTCAGGTGCAGATTGTGCAGACCACCCGCAAGCCGCAGCGGCATGGCATCTTCAATGCTCTGGCCGGGCCAGTTCAGCATCCGTTCGCCCACCTGTGTTCCGCTTTCGAGCAGAGGCACAAAGGCGCGGATAATCCGCCCGGTGCATGGCGCACCGTTGTTGTCTGCATGGACCGCCTGCCATTCGAGCGCGCGCAGCACGGTGGGATCATCCATCGAAATTGCCACCTGATCCGCCATCTGTTGCCCTTTGCTCCCGCGCGCCCTAATGCGCCGCCCATGCTTCAGCCGATCACCTTCGCCGTGCCCAAGGGGCGCATACTCGACGAGGCCTTGCCACTGATGGCGCGCGGCGGTGTCGTGCCCGAGGCGGCGTTCCATGACAAGAACAGCCGCGCACTTTCGTTTGCTTGTGCCAATAGCCCGATATGGGGCAGCAACATGCGGATCATCCGCGTGCGCGCTTTCGATGTCGCGACATTCGTTGCCCATGGCGCGGCGCAGGTGGGGATTGTTGGCTCGGATGTAGTCGAGGAATTCGCCTATCCTGATCTCTATGCGCCGGTTGACCTTGATATCGGCCACTGCCGCCTTTCGGTTGCCGAGCCTATGGGCCAGCGCGGGAGCGGCCCGGTGAGCCATCTGCGCGTCGCCAGCAAATACCCCAGCCTCACCCGCCGCCACTTTGAAAAGATGGGTATTCAGGCCGAAGTGGTGAAGCTTAACGGCGCGATGGAACTGGCACCCGGCCTCGGGCTCGCCAGCCGGATCGTCGATCTGGTGTCCTCGGGCCGCACGCTCAAGGACAATGGGCTGGAAGAAACCAGCGTGCTGATGCAAATTTCCGCCCGGCTGATCGTCAACCGCGCCGCGCTTAAGACGGACGAGCGGGTGGCGGCCTTGGTCGATGCCTTTCGCGCCGCGATGGCCACGCGGAAGGCCACCTGATGCTGCGCCTCAACTCCCGTGATCCGGGTTTCGACAAGGCCTTTCGCCAGCTGGTCAATGATCGGCGAGAGAGCGATGCCGACGTGTCCCGCGTGGTGGGGATCATCCTTGATGATGTGCGAAACCGCGGAGATGCGGCGCTGGTTGACCTTACCGCGCGATACGATAGCCACACGTTGGCGAGCGATGATGGCTGGTGCATTTCGGCCGAAGCCTGCCGCGATGCCTTCGACGATTTGCTGCCCGATCTGCGCGCCGCGCTTGAATTGGCGGCACAGCGCATCCGCGCCTACCACGAAGCGCAGCGGCCGAAAAACAGCGACAAAACCGACGAAGCCGGTGTGCGCCTGGGCGCGCGGTGGAACGCGGTTGACGCCGCCGGGCTTTACGTTCCGGGCGGGCGGGCAGCCTATCCCTCGTCGCTGCTGATGAACGCCATTCCCGCCAAGGTTGCCGGGGTTGCGCGGCTGGTGGTGGTGACGCCCTCGCCCAAGGGCCAGATCAACCCGCTGGTCCTCGCCGCAGCGCATCTTTCCGGGGTGGACGAGTTGTGGCGCATCGGCGGCGCGCAGGCAATTGCCGCGCTCGCCTATGGCACCGACCGGATCAAACCGGTCGATGTCATCACTGGCCCCGGCAATGCCTGGGTCGCCGAAGCCAAGCGCCAGCTTTATGGCGTGGTCGGCATCGATATGGTCGCGGGACCGAGCGAAATTCTGGTGATTGCTGACGGCAAGAACGATCCGGACTGGATCGCCGCCGATCTGCTCAGCCAAGCCGAGCACGATCCCGCCGCGCAATCGATCCTGATCACCGATGATCCGGTATTCGCCGATACTGTGGCAGACCGCGTTGGCGTCGAGCTAGCCATGCTGCCCACCGCGCGAGTGGCGGCTGAGAGCTGGAAGGCGCACGGCGTGATTATCGAGGTGGCCAGCCTTGATGAGGCCCCGGCGCTGGCCAATGCCCTCGCCGCTGAGCACGTCGAAATTGCTACTGATAAACCCGAGGCGCTGTTCAAGCAGATCCGCCACGCAGGATCGGTGTTCCTCGGCCGCCACACGCCCGAGGCGGTGGGTGACTATATCGCCGGGCCCAACCACGTGCTTCCCACTGGACGCCGCGCACGGTTTGCGTCGGGGCTTTCGGTGCTCGATTTCATGAAGCGCACCAGCTTCATCCAGCTTGATCACACGGCGCTGGAAAAAATCGGCCCCGCCGCGATTGCGCTCGCCGAAGCCGAAGGACTGCCCGCGCATGCCCGCTCGATCGAACTGAGGTTAGGCATATGACAAAGGCTCGCGCCGCTGCGAGGCTCGCCGCCGTTCAGGCGCTTTATCAGTTCGAGATGCAAGCCACCCGGCTTCCCCGGCTGCTCGATGAATTCCACCAGCACCGCTTGGGCGCCGAAATCGAAGACATGCAGTTCGCCAAAGCGGAGACGGCGTTTTTCGATGACGTGGTTTCGGGTGTGATCGCACGGCGCGATGAGCTCGATGCGGTGATTTCGGGGAAGCTCGCCGAGGGCTGGTCGCTTGAACGGCTCGACCGGACGATGCTGCAAATTTTGCGCGCAGGGGCTTATGAGCTGATGGCCCGTGCCGATGTTCCCACCGGCAGCGCGATCAGCGAATATGTTGATGTGGCGCACGCGTTTTTTGAGGCCCGCGAGGCTAAGTTTGTCAATGGCGTGCTGGATGCTGTGGCGAAGAGCGTGCGTTAGCTTGGGCTATGACTTTGTCATGCTGAACTCGTTTCAGCATCCATTGTGGTTCAGGCTCGGATGTCCCCTCGAATAAGCCCACCTCGCGGTTGGTGCATCTGACGCCCGATCTGCGCGTGCGGCTTGATGGATGCTGAAACAAGTTCAGCATGGCGAGGCGGTTTGGTAGGGTATAGGGCGGTCAGAATGACAACCGAACTTGCCTTCATTAGCGCGTTGCGCACAATCGCCACCCACCCCGCCGCACGGGGCCTAACCGATGACGCCGCCGTGCTCGAAATGGGCGATGAAACCCTCATCTTCACGCATGACATGCTGATCGAAGGCGTCCATTTCCTCCCCGGGCAGGACGCCGCAGATGTCGCGTGGAAACTGGTTGCGACCAATATGTCTGATCTTGCCGCAAAGGGTGCAGAGCCGGTGGGAGTGCTGCTGGGCTATAGGCTCGGGCACGATGACGCGCGGTTTCTGGTGGGGCTGGAAGAAGCGCTGAGCGCCTACAACGCACCTCTATTCGGCGGCGATACGGTCGGCGGCAAAGGCCCGCAGGCGCTGGGCCTCACCGCTATCGGACGTGCTACGCACCGCCCCGTCCCTTCGCGTTCGGGAGCGCGCGCGGGTGACGCGCTATGGATCACAGGACCGGTTGGTGCTGCGATGATCGGGCTGGAAGCATTACAAACTGGATCAGGCCAAAGCCTCGCCTACCGCCGCCCGAAGGCGCTGCTATCCGAAGGCCAAGTCCTCGCCCCGCATGTTACCGCGATGATGGATGTTTCGGACGGACTGCTACTCGATGCCATGCGGATGGGTGAGGCCAGCGGCGTTACCCTCGCCATCACAAGCAAGGCCGTCCCCATCGCCGCCCCCGAAGCCCGCCGCGCTGAGGCCCTGCGCTGGGGGGATGATTACCAACTGCTGTTCACCCTTCCCTCTGGCAACGTGCCACCCGTGCCGGCCACGCACATCGGCGACTCGATCCCCGCGCTAGAATCGCCGCTTTTGCTCGACGGAAAGCCACTTCCCCCCGGTGACAGCCCCGGATTCGAACATCGCTGAGGGAAAACCGGCACAAATGCGCCGAATTGCTCTTGCGCCCACCCGTTTGCCCCGATAGCGCCGCCCACGTGAACCCGCCGAACCAAGGCGGGACGCTTTTTGATGAACTAAAATAGGAGGGGCATCGCGTGAATTCCGTCACCATAGCCATTATTCTGGGACTAGTCGCAGTCGTTTACGGCGCGCTCACCAGTCGCTGGGTGCTGAGCCAATCGGCCGGCAACGATAAGATGAAAGAAATTGCGGCCGCGATTCAGGAAGGCGCACAAGCCTATCTGAAGCGCCAGTACACCGCCATTGGCATTGTCGGCGTGGTCGTCGCGATCATTGTCGCTTATTTCCTCGGGGCAATCTCGGCCACAGGCTTTGTTATCGGCGCGGTGCTTTCGGGCGTTGCCGGTTTCATCGGCATGAACATTTCGGTTCGCTCAAACGTCCGCACGGCTGCTGCTGCGCAGGTTGGCTTGCAGAACGGCCTGACGCTGGCGTTCCGCGCTGGCGCGATCACCGGCATGCTGGTGGCGGGCCTCGCGCTCCTCGCGATTGCGGTGTTCTATTACTACCTGACCGATGTTGCTGGCTACTCTGTCGGCGGCAGCGATCGCACTGTGGTTCAGGCGCTTACTGCACTGGCATTCGGCGCATCGCTGATCTCGATCTTCGCGCGTCTCGGCGGCGGCATCTTCACCAAGGCGGCTGACGTCGGTGCTGATCTCGTTGGCAAGGTCGAAGCGGGCATCCCTGAGGATGATCCACGCAACCCTGCGGTTATTGCTGATAACGTCGGCGATAACGTCGGTGACTGCGCCGGTATGGCGGCCGATCTGTTTGAAACTTACGTGGTCACCGTCGGTGCGACCATGGTTCTCACCGCGCTGCTGTTCAAGGATGCGGCGAACCTTACCGCGCTGATGTCATTGCCGCTGCTGATTGGCGGCGTCTGCATCGTCACCTCGATCATCGGCACCTATTTCGTTCGCCTCGGCAGCGGAACCAACATCATGGGCGCCATGTACAAGGGCTTCCTCGTCACCGCCGTACTTTCGGTCGGTGCCATCTGGTGGGCTATCAGCCATTCGCTGGGCGGCGATATGGAAGCGGTCACCACCTACTCCAGTCTCGGCCATGATTTTGACGTAACGGGCCGCGTTCTGTTCTATTGCTCGCTGCTTGGTCTGGTCATCACCGGGCTGATCATCTGGATCACCGAGTATTACACCGGCACCAATTACCGCCCAGTGCAATCAATCGCCAAGGCTTCGGAAACCGGCCACGGCACCAACGTTATTCAGGGTCTGGCGATTTCGATGGAATCAACTGCCCTGCCAACGCTGGTGATCTGCGCTGGTATCATCATCGCCTACCAGCTCGCTGGGCTGATGGGCATTGCCTACTCGGCCACCGCCATGCTGGCGCTCGCCGGAATGGTCGTGGCGCTTGATGCCTATGGTCCGGTAACCGACAACGCCGGTGGCATTGCCGAAATGGCCGGGCTTGATGACGATGTGCGCAAGAAAACTGACGCGCTCGATGCCGTGGGTAACACCACAAAGGCTGTGACCAAGGGCTATGCCATTGGTTCGGCCGGCCTCGCCGCGCTCGTGCTGTTCGCCACCTTTACGGCGGATCTTCGCGAGTTCTTCGGCGGCATGACGGTCGATTTCAGCCTTGAGAACCCCTATGTCATCGTCGGGCTTCTGCTCGGCGCGCTGCTCCCATACCTGTTCGGTGCGATGGGCATGACAGCGGTGGGCCGCGCGGCTGGCGAAGTGGTGAAGGACGTTCGTGACCAGTTCAAGAACAACCCCGGCATCATGACCTTTGAGAGCAAGCCTGACTATGCCCGCACGGTGGACCTTGTCACCAAGGCGGCGATCAAGGAAATGATCGTGCCATCACTGCTTCCTGTGGCGGCACCGGTGGTAGTGTACTTCGTGATCACCGCGGTTGCAGGCCAAGAGAACGGCTTCGCCGCTCTGGGCGCTCTGCTGCTCGGCGTGATCGTCGGCGGGCTGTTCGTTGCTATCTCGATGACCTCGGGCGGTGGCGCATGGGATAACGCCAAGAAATACATCGAAGACGGCCACCACGGCGGCAAGGGCTCAGAAGCCCACAAGGCTGCGGTGACCGGCGACACGGTTGGCGATCCTTACAAGTATACTGCTGGCCCTGCGGTGAACCCCATGATCAAGATCACCAACATTGTGGCACTGCTGCTGTTGGCGGCTCTGGCGCACGGGGCGGGTTGAGATTCCCCGCGCAGGCGGGGACCTCATGGCTTAACGTACTGCCCTCCGCCTGAGAC